>JAYUYE010000877.1:0-3181 GCA_043752985.1 Myxococcales bacterium | reverse complement strand
GCGAGCAGGTCGCGATCCGGGCGCACGCGCGCGAACCGCTCGCGCAACAGGGCAGCGAACGCCGCGTCGAACGCGACCTCGTCGGCGACCTGCGTCTGCTCGAACAACCGGCTGGCGGAGAACGCATCCTCGACGAGCACGCGGTGACAGAAGCCATGGATCGTGAAGATCGGTGCGTGATCGAACGCGGTCACCGCCGCCCGCAACCTGCGCCGCGCGTCGTCATCGATGTCCCAGTGCGCCGGAGCAGAGATCGAGCCCTCGACGTCCTTGTCGACGCGCGACAGCCGGTCGAGCACGTCACGAATTCGCATTCTCAGCTCGGCAACCGCCTTGTCGGTGAACGTGACGAGCAGGATCTGCCCGAGCTCCGCGCCCGCGAGGATCAAGTCGACCACGCGATGCTCGAGGAAGAACGTCTTGCCGGTGCCGGCCGACGCCTCGACGACGACGAGCCGATCGGACACGGGCGGGAGCGAAGCTGGGCGGCTGACTCGCGTGATCGTTCCCGTCATGTGCCGACCTCGAAGCCGTGCTCGTTGCCGCGCATCCGCTCGACGAGCGGCAGCAAGCGCCGCCGTGCGATCGCCGCGGCATCCGGCGGGAGAGCGAGGCCGTCCTGGCGCTCGATCGGCCCGAACCCGAGGTGATTCGCACGGTCGCTGACCTTCACGGACGGCTTGCCCCCGGCAAGAATCTTCACGCTCGCCTCGAACGGCAGCACGTAGCCGTGCGCGTGATCGAGCAGCTCGCTCGCGAGTGCCGTGAGGTAGCCGCGCGCGTCGGCGGTGGTCCACGGCTCGTGCTCGACCTCGCAGACCTTGCCCGTGCGATCGATCAGCTTGTGCACGAACCGCGTGGACGTGATTCCCGCCGCCGTGAGCATCAGATGGTCGAACGCGCCGCGCAGGTGGTAGTTCGACTTGCTCGCGAGGTCCTTCATCATCGTGACGATCGACGTGATCTCCGTGCCGCTCACGACGAGGAGCTCGGTCTGGCCGGTGATACGGAGAGTCCGGCCGCCGGACAGCTCGAGCGACAGGGCGGGAACGAGGTCGGCCCCCGGCGACGAGGCGCGACCGAAGCCGTAGCGCTTGGCGCTGCCGGCCGTGATCGAGCCGATGCCCGTGCGCCACGCCTCGAGCATCTCGAGATCATTCGTGCGCGCGGCCTCGGCGAACACGCCGACCGGAAACTGCCCGCGGAGCTGCGCGTCCGTGACCGCCGCATCGTAGGCATCCGCGATCGGCGCACCTGCCCGCTGGAGCTGTGACGCGAATACCTCGCGCAACAGGCGCGCACGGTCCGGCTTGTCGAGGTGGAACGGCTCGTCGCTACGTTCGATTGCTTCGTCGTCAGGGAGCTCGTCGAGTCCGAGCACCGCGGTGGCCCACGCCTGGATCGGGTACTCGATGAACGATCGCAAATTTGCGATCGTGAGCGAGCGCGTGGTCGCCGGTGCAGGGGCCCGGCCCGGCGCCTCGACGATCGCGAGCGCGGCCCGCAGTTCCGTTTGCGCGGGATGCGAGAGCAGCCCGAACAGGCCGTCCTCGTCGGGGATCGGCTGACCACTTGCCCGGAGGTGCGCGCGTACCGAGTCGCGCACCGTGCAGCCCCAGCGCTCGCGCTCGATCGCCGGCACGATCGCAGGCGCACCGACGCCGAACCGATGCAGCGCCTGCCGCACCGTGATCTTCGCGAGCGCCTCGCGCGACGACGCCGCACCGAGGTACGGCGCGAGGGCATCGGCGAGCTCGAGGACAACGGGCGACGGGCCGAGCGCCTGGCCGCTCTTCGCCTCGACCGCGACGTACGACAGATACAGCGCCTCGCGCGCACCGAGCAGCACCTCGAGGAACGCCGCCCGATCGCGGTCGCGCGGCGACACATCACCGGGCCGCGACGCGCGCCTCAGATCGAGCGGGCTCGGCTGATCGCCGGCGGGGAACGCGCCCTCGTCGAGACCGGCGACGAACGCGATCCGCATTGGCACGGCGCGCATCGCACCGATCGGGCCAACCATCACGCCGGCAGCGAGTGGCTCGCCACGATTCGCGCGCGCAGTCTCGAGCTGCCGCGCCGCATGCTCGCGTGCCTCGCGAAACCCGACGGCGCGGCCATCGAGGTCGAGGTGCGCGAGTCCGGCGAGCATCGCGCGCACGCGCTCGAGATCACGCGTGGAGTCCGTATCCCGGGGTGCGAGGTACACATCGACGAGCCCGGCCAGCACCTCGGCCCAGCGCGCGAGAGGCGCTTCGAACCGACCGAGCCACGCCGCGTCCTCGCACAGCGACCGCACGAGCAGCGCGTACGTCGCCGCGCTCGCCTGCTGATCCGGCCGAACCTCCTCGGGCGCGACCTCGAGGTTGGCGATCCGCGCCGGTCCGCGGTCGCCGCGCTCGCCGACCATGAACGCACCGACCGCCAGCCGCCGCACGCCCTGGTCCCAGTGGAAGTGACCGGGGTGGTCCTCGAGGTACGTGTTCTTGTGCGCAGTCCCATCGGCGCCGTGCGCGATGCCGAGCCGCTCGGTCCACCGCACCCAGTCCGCAGCGTCGACGTGCGGATGCGCCGCGAGGACCGCCGGGTGCGTCATCACGCGCAACAGATCACGACGCGCCATCGCCGACGTCGGCAGCTCGAGCAGCGCGAGCACGGCCTCCGCGATCCGCCCGCGATCATCGATCGGCGCGTCGACGAGGTGGCACGGCACACCGACCGCCTCGAACGCCGACGGCGCCTGCGCGAGGTAGCGCTCGGTATCGCCGCAGACCCACACCGCGATCTCGTGCGCGTGCAGCGTGACATCTGCGTCGAGCAAGCGCCGCGCCTCGGCGGCGATCACCTCGATCTCGCGGCGGGGATTCGGGCACGCGAGCACCGTGATCCCGGCGGCGTCGACGCGTTCGCCGCTCGGTGCGCGTCGGGCTCGAACATCGGCGAGCAGCAGCTCGCGCGCCGTGCTCCGCGGTTCGTCGTCGGAGAACCGGCCGTCGAGGTCGCCGCCGGTCCGCTCGACGAGCGACGCCAGTGTGTCGCGCACCGGTCGCCCCCACAGCACCAGCGGCAGTGGATCCGTGGTGGTCTCGACCGCGCGTCGGCCCGACACGTCGTCCCACAGCTCCTGGCACGGATCGAGGAGGTAGGCGGTGACGTCCGTGCTCGCCGCGAGATCGCTGAG
>JAYUYE010000876.1:0-3182 GCA_043752985.1 Myxococcales bacterium | reverse complement strand
AACCCCATATAGTTTCATATGGTTAGGCCTGATTACGCGCTCCGGCTGCAGCTTCTGCAGCCATGGCTGTTCACAGCTCTGCTGATTTAGCAGGTCCTACTCGACGCCGTACTTCTTGAGCCGATCGTAGAGCGTCCGCTCGCCAATCCCGAGCAGCTCCGATGCGCGCCGGCGATTTCCGCCGACGACTTCGAGCGCATGCAGGATCGCTTCTTTTTCGAGCTCTGCGAGTGGCCGCACCTCGGTGCCGGTCGCCGCGACGGCTGGAGTGCCGGCCGGCTTGACCACGCCGCCCTCGAGCCAGATGTGGCTGTCGTCGATCACGTCGCCGTCCGCGAGGATCGCCGCGCGCTCCAGCGTGTTGGCGAGCTCGCGGACATTGCCGCGCCATGTGGCCGAGATCAGCTGCTTCTCGGCCGACGCGGAGATCCGCGGCAACGACCGCTTGAGGTCGCGCGCGATCTTGTCGAGCAGGTGCCTCGCGAGCGGCAGGATATCGGTCGGCCGATCGCGCAGCGCCGGGAGTGTGATCGGGAACACCGCGAGCCGGTGATAGAGGTCTTCGCGGAACCGGCCTTCATCGATCATCGCGCGGAGATCGCGATTGGTCGCCGCGATCCAACGGACGTCGACCTCGAGCGTACGGCTACCGCCGACGCGCTCGAAGCGTCGCTCCTGAAGCACGCGCAGAAGCTTCGCTTGCAGCTCGGGCTTGAGCTCACCGACCTCATCGAGGAAGAATGTTCCGCCGTCCGCGAGCTCGAGCCGGCCGCGCTTGCGATCGGTGGCGCCGGTGAACGCGCCCTTCTCGTGACCGAACAGCTCGCTCTCGAGCAGCGTCTCGCTGAGCGCCGCGCAGTTGATCGCCATGAATGGCTTCCCGGCGCGTGGGCTCATCATGTGAATCGTGCGCGCTGCGACTTCCTTGCCGGTACCGCTCTCGCCGAGCAGCAGCACGGTCGCGTTGGTGCGCGCGACCTTCTCGATCGCCTCGACCACCGGCTCCATCGCTGGATCGCCGTACGTCAGCGGCGGGCCCGATGACGGCCCCGACTCGATCGCACGCTCGACGCCGTGCACGCGATCCTTGAGGCCGCGATGCTCGACGGCACGCGCGACCAGCAGGCGCAGCTCGTCGGGGCCGGAGATCGGCTTCTGCAGATACTCGAACGCACCGAGCTTCATCGCCTCGACGGCGTTGTCGACCGTGCCGTGCGCGGTCATCACGATGACTTCGATCTCGGGCTGCTCCGCGCGCACCTTGCGCAACAGCGCCATGCCGTCGAGGCCCGGCATCTTGAGATCGGTGAGGACGAGGTCGAAGCCGCGCTCGTCGAGCAGCTTCGCCGCCTCCTTGCCGTCCTTCGCGGCAACGACCGTGTGGTCGTCGAGCTCGAGGCTGTCGGTGATGAACTCGCGAAGGCCAGCTTCGTCGTCGGCTACCAGGATACGTGCCATGTCAGGACTCCGGAATCTCGGCGCGGAACAGTGCGCCGCCGCGCGGGGACGAATGAACCGAGAGCGTTCCGCCGTGGAGCTCGACCACGCGCCGTGCGATCGCGAGCCCGAGACCCGTGCCCTGGGTCTTGCCGGTGAAGAACGGCTCGAAGATCTTTTCGCGATCTTCGGCCGGCACACCGGGACCCGCGTCGGCGACCTCGATCACGAGCTGCCGCTTGTCGGTGCGCACGTCGACGGCGACGGGTGGACCGGCGGCGACCGCGTTGTCGATCAGGTTGACGATGACCTGACGGATTCGCGGGCCATCGAGTGACCAGGTAGCGGGCGCTGCCCCCGATGCGACCTTGACCTCGCCGGACACGCTGCCGGCGGCCTCGCGCACGAGTGCCAGCGGATCGATCGGCGTGCGCTGGATCTCCCCGGTGCGGACGAAGTGCAGGAGGTCGTTGGTCAGCTGCTCGAGCCGGACCGCCTCGTCAACAACGCGCTGGGCCTTTGCGCGTTGCTTGTCGCCCTCGGGCTGGGTCTTCGCGAGCATCTGCGCGAGCAGCTGTGCGTTGCCCTTGAGCGATGCTAGCGGGTTCCTGATCTCGTGCGCGAGCACGGCGGACATCTCGCCGAGGTGGGCGAGTCGGCGCTCGCGCTCGCGGGCACGCTCGTCAGCGTTGCGACGGGCCTCGCGACGGACGAGGACGATCGCGACACCGAGCAAGCTGATCGCGGCGACCACCCCGACGCCGAGCGTGTAGGTCGATGCCTCGCGCAACTTGTTCGCCTGCACCGGCTCGATCTCGAGGATGTAGCGCGGTGTTCGCCCGCCCGCCTTCATCCGCCGGAGCGGACGCAGCGTCGTACGCAGGCGACCTTCGACCTCCTGGAACCCTCGTCCGGTGGTCTCATCGAGCGCGCTGCCGACGGGCGTGCCCGCCGACGCGACGATCAGACCGGGGTTCTCCACCATGGCGACGTAGCGCAGTCCTTCGTCGGAGTGTTGCGTGAGGATCTGCTGCAAGTCCTCGGTCGAGGGCACCGCGTCGAGATCCGCGAGACTCGCGCGGACCGCCCGCTCGATCGCGAGCGCCTGGCCGTCACGGACCGCGGTGGACGCGTTGACCACCGAGGACCGCGTCGACCACACGGTCGCGAACAGCGCGATACCGATCAACACGAATGCAGCCACCACCGACCATCCGGCGAGAGGCTTCACGCGTGAGGGCGGCATCGCGCGCAGCATAGCCCGGGTTTCCGCCCACGGCCGACCGGCGCAGCGTCGTAAGCGGACGGCTGCGCGCGGTAACTCGGCGACGCGATCGCCGTCAGTTGATGTCGATCGTCAGCGAAAGTCCCAGTGCAACAGCACGGCGTTCTTCTGCGCGCGCGCGCGGCGCAGGAACTCGTTGAGGTACGCGGCTACCTCGTGCTGGGCCTCGTGTTCCTCGAACGCCTCGACACCGGACCACACGAGGTCCGCCGGGAGGAGCACGAGGTTCGAGCCGATGTAGTGCGCGGGCGCCACGCCGAGCAGGCACGCGAACTCGGTCGACGCCGGCCACATCGGGCTCGGGACCCCGACCTCGGGGTTCGCACGCATCAGGGCCGCGATGTGATTGCCGCGCGTCGCCGCCGGCGTCAGGAAGCCCCACAGATCGCGCTCGTGGATCGCGGTCGCGAACGCCTGGTGCGACGGAGGCGCCAGCGCCGCGACGAGCTCCGCGACGGCC
>JAYUYE010000875.1:0-7881 GCA_043752985.1 Myxococcales bacterium | reverse complement strand
TTCTACCGCGCGAGGTCGCGTCAGCCGGCTCACGATCCACCGGCTCACGGGCTACCAGCTGTTGATCCCGTCGCTGCGCGAACGGCGCGACGACATCGGGCGACTGCTGGTTCACTCCCTTCGCGATCTACGCGCGCTCTCTGACGAACATCGAGCTGTGCACGCTCGCAAGTAGGCATTCGCGCCGAGCTCGGTCGGCGCCCAGCGGGTGATAGACTGAGGGATGTCCTGCATGGCTTGGTGCGTGGTCGTCGCGCTCAGTACCGGCTGCGCATTCCAGCTCAACGGCGGGACGGGCACCACGGACGGAATGGCGGAGCCGGACGCGCCACCGGACGCGCCACCGGACGTGCCACCGCCGACCGTCAATTGCTTCGGAACGAGCGCGCTCGCTGTGGTGTGCCTCGAGAACCTGCCCGCCGCAGCGCTGACGATCGATGTGGCCGAGTCGATCGACACCGTTACCTCGCCCAGGTGCGCGGCGTTGCGGGCGGGCAGCTCCAACGTGTGCGTCATCGCGGGGGATGCGCTGACGATCAGCGCGCCGGTGACCGTGACCGGGATGCGTCCGCTGGTCTTGCTGTCCCTTCGCGCGATGACGATCAACGTGACGCTCGACGTCGCGAGCCATCGCGGGTTTCCCAACGGTCCTGGTGGCGACGGATCGCCATGCAACGCGGGCATCAATCCAACGGGCAGCGGCGGAGGTCAAGCTGGCACCTTCGGATCGATCGGCGGCGACGGCGGCAACAGTCATGGTGCGACCGATCGCGGCACGCGCGGCGCGACCACCACGCCGGCGACGCTGCGCGGCGGCTGTATCGGCGCAGATGGCGCCGGGAGCCCGACCTCGCAGGGCCACGGCGGTGGTGCGGTGCTGCTGATCGCGGAAACGATCACGGTCAGCGGCTCGATCAACGCATCCGGATCTCCCGGTGCCGGCGCACCGATGGGTAGGCACGGCGGCGGAGGCGCGGGGGCGGGTGGGATGATCGTGTTCGACGCACTGACGATCACCGTCAGCGGGCCGGTCTACGCAAACGGTGGCGGCGGCGGTGGTGGCAGCAGCACCGGCATGGCGGGCTCCTCAGGGAGCGAGCCACCCGCGCTTGGCGGTGCACTGGGTGGAACTGGCGGAGGCACTGGCGGCGCTGGCGGCGCCGGCTCGCTAGGCGCCTTCGTTGGAAGCGGGGGTGCGACCGGCACCACGAACAATGATGGCGGTGGCGGAGGTGGCGGAGGCGCTGGCGTGATCCTCCAGTTCCGGCACGTCGGTCCGCTCACCATGACGTCACCGCCAGTGCTCTGAACGCTCTCCGACGGCGCGCGACCCTCTCGCAACTCGCGCTCCTCGATCTCGATGGCGACCTTGGAGCGCGACGACGCCGTGCTCCAACACACCAGGCCGCGTCGACCCTGCCAGCCTCCGTGTCGATGAGAATCGCGCGTTGCTGCGGCAACGTCGTTGTGACGCGTCGAATGCCGGAAGCGGCTCGGCGCCGATCCCGCAGTGACTCAGCGACGCACATGCGTGTCGGCGGACTACAGCTGGCATCGGTGCCGTGCTAGCCACAAGGGAGGTGGATCCTCGACGTCTCGCGCTCGCCGTGCTGGTGCTGATCGCATGTAGCGGCAAGAAGCAGGCGCGTGACGATGCGGCCGCGAAGCCCGCGGATTCCGCCGCGGTCATGGCCGGCGATGCGCCCGCGACCGACGCGGGCGCGACTGCGATCGACGCGCCACCGGTTGCTCCGCCGCGGCCCGAGCACGCCGTGTGGAAGCTGGTCGACAATCGCCACTCCGCGCACCGGATCGTCGACGGCGATCTCGTGCTCGATGCATCGACCGTCGGGTTCGCGCGCTATACGCGATTCGGCGTGCCCTCGCCACGCTGGCACCACGGGCACGACGTCGACGGCATTCGCGCGTCGCGCGCCGACAAGCTCGCGGCGCTCGAGCTGCCGCTCACGGTCGAGCAGGCGCGCACCGCAACGCAGATCACGCTGCGCGTCCACGCGCCCGATGTGGCGCGGCTCGAGATCAAGGTCAACGGCCGCAAGGCCAGCAAGGATCCGCGCGTCGAGCTGGTGGCGGGCTGGCAGACGGTCGCGCTCGGGGTCGATCCGGGCCGGTTCGGTGTTGGCGAGAATCTGGTGATGATCGAGTCGGCGGTGACGGGCAAGACGAAGGGCAAGCTCGCGTTCGCGTGGCTGCGCGTCGGCGATCCGCGCGCGATCGATGCAATCGATCCGCGCACCGCGGCGACGTTCGATCCGAAGGGAACGATCGAGCTCGCGAAGGATGCGTCGCTGACGTGGTTCGTGGCGTTGCCCGAAGGCGCGCACCTGATCGGCGCGGTGTCGGCGGGCTGCAAGATCGAGGTGCGAGCACGACCGAGCGCGGATGCGTTCGCAGGTGGCGAGCTCGCCGGCGACGGTGGCCGCGTCGATCTGACGGCGATGGGTGGCCGCGTCGTCGCTCTGTCGCTGACCACGCGCGAGTGTCCACGGGCGACCCTCACCGCGCCACGGATCACGCTGCACGGTCCGGATCCCACGCCGCTGCCGAAGGCTCCACCGCCGCGCTACGTCGTGCTGTGGATCATGGATGCGCTGCGTGCGGACAAGCTTCCGATCTTCACGCCCGGTGCTCGCGCAAAGACCCCGAGCTTCGACGAGCTCGCGAAGACCAGCGTCGTGTTCCGGCAGTACTACGTCCAAGGTAACGAGTCGCAGACGAGCCACTCCACGATGTGGTCCGGCGTCTATCCGGCGGTCCACAACGTGCGAATGGCGGGTGTCGGTGGAGCGTGGAAGCTCGACGTGAAGTTCCCCCTGATCGCGACCGAGCTGGCGGCGGCCGGGATGTACACGACGGCGGTCACCGGCAACGGCTTCGTCAACGCGGACGGCGGCTACGCGCGCGGGTTCAAGGAGTTCCGCAACATGATGCGGGAGAAGGGCGACGGCACGATCATCAACGGCATCATCTACGGCGAGAAGATTGTCGATGCCGCGCTCAAGCAGCTCGACTCGCACCGCACGGAGCCGACGTATCTTTTTCTCGGGACGATCGACACGCATGGGCCGTGGATCGCGCGCAAGCCGTGGATCGATATCTACTCACCCGGTCGCTACACCGGACCGTTCCAGGAGTTCGGCACGGCGAAGGACCTCGGCTTCCGCCCCGGTCAGATGGGCTGCAGCATCATCCCGCCGCCGGCAGACATCGAGCGGTTGCGGGCGATCTACGACTCCGCCATCAGCTATCAGGACAAGCAGCTCGGTCGGTTCGTCGAGCAGCTGAAGTCGTGGGGGATCTGGGATCAGACGATGCTGCTGGTCACCGCCGACCATGGAGAAGAGTTCTTCGAGGAGAGTCGCTGCGGTCACGGCGGCTCGCTGCGTGACTCGCTCGTGCGTGTGCCGCTGCTCGTTCACGATCCTCCGCGGTTCCCCGGCGGCACGATCGTCGAGGAAGGCGCGGAAGCCGTGGATCTGCTTCCGACGATGCTCGACGCGGTCGGTGCCGAACCGAGCCCGAGCGTGCAAGGTGCGTCCCTCGCGCCGCTCTCGCAGGGCATCACGAAAGGCTGGCCGCGCCCGTCGTACGCATCGCAGTACGAGTACGCGCATGCGATGCGGATCGGTCGCTGGAAGATCCGCGTCAGCAAGACGGGCGTGCCGATCATCGCCGACCTCGTCGAGGATCCCGACGAGCACACGGAGCTGTCGCTGCAGAAGCCCGTCGAGCGCAGGATGCTGACCGATCACCTGGGTGTGTTCCTCGCCGTTCGCCATCTGTGGAACAAGGCCACGTGGGGCGTGGTGACCAACATGACGGCCGCCGGAGCCGTCGCACTCGATCAGGCGATCACGCAATGAAGCGGATCGGTGGGGCGATCTCTTTGTGCGTACTGGTCACGTGTGCCGCACCGGACGTGCTCCCGACGCCGACCAGGTCCCCAGTTCCACCCGTCATGGAGATCGATGCGGCGCCGGATGCTGCGCCAGATGCTGCGCCCGACGCGGCGCCCGTCGCTGCGCCCGTGCCCGAGGTGTGGCTCAAGGGCTCGACCCATGTTCACGCGCGACCGTCGGGCGATAGCAGCACGCCGATCCCCGATGTGCTCCGCTGGTACGCGCAGCGAAGCTACGACTTTGTCGTGTTGACGGATCACAACCGGGTGAGTGAAATCGACGCCCAGGCGCCGACGCTCGGCGAGGTCACGCTGCGCACACCCGACCCACGCAGCGGCCTGATCGTATTCGCGGGGATCGAGCTGACGCACAACCCGAGCAACTGCATCCCGGCCGGTGATGCGAGCGGCAAGTGTCGGATCCACGTCAACCTGCTCGGCACCACCGGCCGGCCCGAGGGCAAGCTCGACTGGGCGAATCGGAAGACCTCCGAGCGCCTCGCGAAGTACGACGCGGCGCTCGAGGTACAAAAGTCACTTGGGGGAATCGCCCAGATCAATCACCCGAACTGGTTCTGGGGGATCGACGGAGACCTGCTCGCGAAGCTCGCGCGCCGTGGGTTCGCGCTGGTCGAGGTCTCCAACGTGGCGTTCGGTGACTGGAACGGCGGCGACAAGGACCACCCGGGTCTCGACGCGGTCTGGGACGCTGCGCTGGTCCAGGGCGCGACGATCTGGGGCGTCGCGTCGGATGACGCCCACGACTATTCGGGCCTCGCTGGAGCGACGTATCCGGCGGGGGGAGGGTGGATCGTGGTGAAGGCCGCGCGCGAGCCTTCTTCGATCCTTGCGGCGATCGCTGCTGGAAGGTTCTACGCCTCGACCGGGGTCGTACTCGGGCGCGCGGAGGTGGACGCCGGTGAGCTCGTGGTCGAGGTCGATGCAAACGAAACGGGTTCGTACACGATCGACTGGATCGAGAACGGAAACCGCATCGCTCGCGTCAAGAGCCGAGGCGCGCGCCGGCCGTTACCGCAGACCGGGTACGTTCGCGCGCTGGTGACGCGGGACGACGGTACCCAGGCCTGGGTGCAGCCGGCGCGGCGCTGATCAGAGGTTGACGTAGCCGTGCTTGACGGCGAACCGGGTCAGCTCGGAGTTATTGCGAAGCCCGAGCTTCTTCAGCACGTGACCGCGATGGGTATCGACGGTCTTGATGCTGATCTCGAGGTGCTCCGCGATCTCGCGGTTGGTCATGCCGCGCGAGAGCATCTCCATGACCTGCGCCTCACGCGCGGTGAGCGCGCTCGCGGGGTGGCCATCGCCATTCGCAAGCAGCTCCTCGACGCCGGGCGGGATCACCTGTTCACCGCGGCTGACAGCGCGGATCGCCGCAAGTAGTGCTTCCGGTTCGACCGACTTGTTGACGTAACCGTGCGCTCCTGCCGCAATCGCGCGCGCAGCGTAGCTGGGCTCCGTATGCCAGGTGAGCACGACGACGAGGGGCGCTGTGTCCAGCGGCCTCATCTCGGTGAGGACATCGAAGCCCGAACGATCGGGCAGGGTGATGTCGAGGAGCAGGACATCCGGGCGTTCCCGCTTCACCATCTCCAACGTTTCCGCGGCAGTGCCGGATTCGCCGACGACCTCGATGTCGTCGGCCTTGCCAAGGGCCTCGCGAAGCGCCCAGCGAACGATCGTGTGATCTTCTGCGATTGCTAGTCTAATCATGGGACGGGTCCTCCACGGATATGTCTTAGAATCTAGCAATGGTCAGGCCGTAATCTGGCCGGCCTTCGTGAGGCTCCTCTCGCCGGATCGGACACTCCGCTCGCATGGATCCTGCTGCTCTACCAGCGTCGCTCGGCGAGTTCCGCATCGACGGAATCCTCGGTGAGGGCGGTAGCGGAATTGTCTACGACGCGACGTGGGGACCCCGCCGCGTAGCGCTCAAGGTCCTGCATCCAAGTCTGGTGGACACCGAACGGGTGCGCGCGCAGTTCCTCAGCGAAGCGCAGCGACTTCAGACCATCACCCACCCGTCCGTGGTCAAGGTGCTCGCGGTTGGCGAGCTGCCGGACCGGCGTCCCTACCTCGCGATGGAGCGGCTCGAGGGCGAGACGCTCGCGTGCATCCTCGCACGTGGCCCACTCGCGTTCGGGCACGCGCTCGAGCTGTTTGGCGAGCTGTGCCACGCCGTCGGCACCTTGCACGACGGTGGTCTGATCCACCGCGATCTCAAGCCGGAGAACGTCTACATCGTCAACGGCAAGCACGCCGTGCTGCTCGACTTCGGGATCGCGAAGGAGGTCGCGGCTCCTGCATCGACGACCACGATGGACGGCGGCGTACGCGGGACGCCTGCGTACATGGCACCCGAGCGGTTCTTCGGTCAGCCCGCAGGCATCGCGACGGATCTTTACGAGCTCGCGGTCACGCTGTACGCGATGCTGGCGGGGCGACTGCCGTGGGATGATCTTGGCGATCCGGAAGCCCGTCTGTCGCCGCGGCCACTCGTCGACTTCGTGGCGGTACCTGACGAGCTCGATGTCGAGATTCGCCGAGCGCTATCGACGCGCGCACAGAACCGGCCGACCTCGGCGACCGCACTCCTCGAGGCGGTGCGCAACGCAGGGCAGGGCACTGCACCGACGCCGAGCGCGGGGGAGACCGCCAGGATGCGGCCGGCCACCGGTGCGCCGGACCACGCGACGCGCACCGCCGACAAGAAGCCGTGGTTCGCCGAGCGCCAGAACACGACGGATCGCGGCAAGACGCCGCTCGCGTGGGCGCCGACCGAGCACGCACTCGCGCAGCCTCCCGCGAGGCGGCGCTGGCCCTGGATCGCAGGCGCGATCGCGGTCGTCGCACTCGCGGGTGGCGCCCTCTTGTGGTGGCTCGGTGATCACGATGCACCGCCGTCTTCGACCGAGCGACTAGCGTTACCCGAACCGGTCGCCGTGCTCACGGCGGACAAGGATCCGTGGGGCACGCCGCAGCCGGAAGCGGGCGCGGCCCTATCTTCGCTAGTTCCGAAACCGACCGCACCCGAGATCGCGATCGCGGGGGCCGAGCTGTCGATGGCTGCCGCGCGCATCGAGGTCACGAAGGCGATCACGCACCTGCCCGCGGACACCACCTTGATCATCGCGGGTCTCGTCGGGCCGCTGCGACGCGATGATCGGTTCACCGCGATCTTTGACAAGCTCGCGGCCACCGCGAAGCTCGAGATGACGGTCGGCTCACTGCCTCCCTGCGTGAGCGCGCTTGTCGCCAAGGCCGAGTGGTTCGTGTTCGGCAGCGTCGGGTTCCGTGCGAACGAGCAAGGCACACTGATGCTGCGCGGTCGCTGGAAGCGCGCCGACGTCGAGGCGTGCTTCGCCGGTCCCGCCGAGACCTTCACGATGACCGACGGCGCGAAGTTGCTGCAGCTCCCCGCAGTCGGCTGGCTCGACTTCCTCGACGAGCACACGGTCTACATCAGCGTCCGCCAGGACCTCGCGGCCGCGCAGGTCCACGAGAACGTGAAGCGCGGCGTCGGACTGACGAAGCACGCGCGCGCGTTGCTCGCGACCTTGCCTGCGGAGCGCGCGCTGACGTTCGTGCTCGATGGCAGCGGCGAGGTCGAGTGGCCGAACGCCACGCTTCCCGTCGGCAGTGATGCCGTGGCGTGGCTGAATCCCGAGACCAAGTTCGTCATGTTCGAGACGTCCCTTGACGTCAAGACGGAGGCCGAAGCGACCAAGCTCGAGGCCTCGATCGCCGGGCAGCTCGAGGGCGTGTTCGACAACGCGAGCCCCGAGGTCGGCAAGATCACGGCGTCGCGCAAGCGCACCACGGTCCGGGTCACCGGCTCGCTGGCCTCGCTGATGATGGGCATGGTCGCGTCGGCGATTCCGTAGTCTACCGGCGGAAGACACACCGTCGATCGCGTGACTCGCGGGGGCCCGCCGGAGGGCGAC
>JAYUYE010000874.1:0-3188 GCA_043752985.1 Myxococcales bacterium | reverse complement strand
CTCCTGCGGGCGCAGATCGCTGGACCGTGGAGATCGAGGACGGGCAGGATCCTGCGACGACGCTCACGTTCATCCAGGGCGTCAGCCCCGATGGCCTGCGCCTGAGCTGCGACGCACCGCTCGACCGCTCGACGGTGGCGCAGGCGACTGCCGTCGCCGAGCTGCAGTCCGAGCTCACCACCGCGCTGACGCAAGAGAAGATTCGCTTCAAGTCGTTCGCCGACGTTGCGGCCTTCATCGATGGCCGCTACGAGGCGGACGTCCACGCGGACGATGGCTGGCTGGTGATCGGACCCGACGGCGCAGTCCCGGTCTCGGTGACGGGGCCGCACGTCTCGCGCGAACCATGGATCGAGGTGTCGGCCGCGTTCGACGCGGATGCGAATCCGGCGTGGCTGCTCGAGAAGAATGGCGAGATGACGAGCGTGCGGTTCGAGATGGCGAATGACTCGGTGGGGCTCGTCGCCGCGTTTCCGATCCCGCTGCTGACCGCGCAGCGGCTGGTCGAGATGATCGACGACGTGCTGGTCATGTACTCGGTTCTGGAGGCCGAGTACGAGGTGTCCGAAACCGGCGACGAAGACGCGGACGCGGACGAGGTCTGGGAGCAGAGCGCGATCGTCGGGCCGTGGACGGACAAGACCGTATGCCTGCGGGCGCTCGATGACTGCCTGTTGCGGTCGGGGTACCTCAAGCTCGATAGCCGCGCACCGGGGTCCGCGATCGCGCAGGTCTATCGGATCGGACCGACGATGTGGATCGCGGTCGAGCATCCGATCGCAGCCGGCCTCGCACAGAACCTGGCCGGGCATCGCGTGTTCGCGGTCGACATCGATCACGGCGAGACTGGCAACCGTGCGGTGCGCGCTCACCTGCTCGAGCTCGCGCTCGACGACGATGGTGCGCTCCAGGTTCACGACAACCTCGGCTCCGAGCCGATCGCCGACGATGCCGATTCGGTCGCGCAGGCCTGGCAAGCTCGGCTCGCGGCCCGCGCGGCCGGCGCCGACGAGACGGCCTCGTACCCGTCGAAGTCCGTCTTCTATCGCGAGCTGTGACCCGAGAGATCCCGGCTCGCGTGTTACGGATCCGAGCGGGGGATCTATGAGCGCTGAATCGGAATCCGGGAAGACCAAGCCGTCCGGTGCCAAAGCGGAGGAGGCGGCGGCGCCAAAGGCGGACGCTGCCAAGGCGGACGCCGCGAAGGCGGATGCAGGCAAGGCCGCGGCGAAGAAGCCCGACGGCAAGCTGCCGCCGCTCGACGAACGGCGGCTCTCGTTCGCAGAGATCGCGCCGTTTGCAGCGCAGCTGGATGCGGCGGAGCTGGTGGCGATGGCCAACGATGGTCGCGCGATCGTCCGCGCGAATGCGGCGCTCGGTCTCGCAGCGCTCGATCAGCCCGTGTTCGAGCTCGTCGCCATGCTTCGCGACAGCGATCCACACGCGGCGGCCGCGGCGGCCGAATCGGTCGGTCGGCTCGGCGTCGCGGCGCGCTCGCTGGTCCCGCAGATCGTGCAGGCGCTCGGCAGCACGCACACCGATGTCACCGAGGCCGTCAACACGGCGCTCTCGGCGCTTGTTGGCAAGGCCGATGAGGAGCTGATCCTCGCGCTCGATGTTCCGTACGACCTCGCGATGAAGAGCATCGTGGAGGCGGCGCGCAAGATCGGCAAGGCGGGTATCAAGTTCCTGATCAAGGCGGCGGGTCACGAGCGGATCCAGATCCGCGTCAACGCGATCGGTGGGCTCGCGCGTCTCGGCAAGACAGATATCGAGACATCGCTGGCATTCCTGACGGGCGTCGAGGCCAATGATCCGGTACCCGACGTTCGCACCGCGGCGAAGCAAGCAATGCTCGCCGTGATCGCGCGCGAGAAGGTCGAGGCGGTCAACTACCTGCCGAAGAACATTCCCGACTTCGAGGCGCGCAAGCTCTCGGGCGCGGAGCTTCGCGAGTGCGAGGCGTCGATCAACCTCGACGAGATGATGTTCGCGCTCCAGGACGGTCGCGCGCACGTCAAGATCAACGCGGCACGCGCCCTCGGGATCAAGGGCGACAAGGCTGCGCGCGCTGCGAATGCGCTCGGCGTCAACCTGCGCGACAGCGTGCCCGCGGTCCGCAAGGAGATGGCGGTCGCGCTCGGCAAGCTCGGGGCCGGTGCACTCGAGGCCGCGCAGGACCTCGTCAACGCGCTCGGCGATGCCGACGAGGAAGTCACCGAGGCCGCGATCGATGCGATCGCCGGCCTCGCCGAGGCGGCGCGCGAGGCGCTGGTGCGTGGGCTCGATGCCGGCAGCGAGGCGCATGGCCTTCGCGTCGGTGAGCTGATCGGTCGACTGCCGCGCGCGGCGGAGACCTTGACCGAGTCGTTCAAGAGCCCGGCCGTCAACGTGCAGGTCAACGCGGCGCTCGGCCTCGGCCTGCTTCGCGACAAGGTCGGCAGCGTCGGCCTCGCCGCACTTCACGGTGCTCGCACCGGTGGTGATGCGCGCACGCGCGAGGCGGTGCGGCGCGCGCTCGACATGATCGAGCCGCGTGGCCCGACGGGCCCCAAGGCGGTCACGATCGACGGCTTCGAGGACCGCTTCCTCGATGCCAAGGAGGTCGAGAAGGCGAAGGCCGAGGTCGAGAAGGTCGGCGTCGCCGATCTCACCGCGTACCTGATGGACGGCCGCGATGTCGTGCGCGCGAACGCAGCGACCGCGATCGCGGCACTCGGGCCTGCGGGCGCGAGTGCGGCTGGCAGCCTCGGTGTTCGGTTACGCGATGACGCTCCGCGCGTCCGGCTCGCGGTGGCGCAGGCACTCGACAAGCTCGGCGATGCGGTCGTGGTCGAGACCGCGAACGATCTGGTTGGCGCTCTGGGCGACGCCGATGACAAGGTCGCCGAGGCCACCGGCGCACTCCTGCGTGCGCGTAAGGGGAAGATGATCACGGCTCTGATCCGTGGCCTCGAGACCGATGACCCGCGACACGGCCGGCGGATCTGCGAGGTGCTCAATGCGCTGCCCGAGGCGGCCGAGATCCTCGCGGATGCCTTCGATAGCCCGGCCGTCAATGTCCAGGTCAACGCGGCGCTCGGGCTCGGGATGCTCGGCGCCGACCGCGTCGGCAAGGGCCGCAAGAAGCTCGAGAGTGCGCGGACCGGTGGTGATGCCCGCACGCGCGAGGCGGTACGCAAGGCGCT
>JAYUYE010000873.1:0-3188 GCA_043752985.1 Myxococcales bacterium | reverse complement strand
CCCCGGTTCGACGAAGCGACCTGACGTCGTGCTGTACGTCAACGGGATTGCGTTGGGAGTGTTCGAGCTGAAAAGGTCGACCGTCTCGGTCTCAGAAGGCGTCCGACAAAATCTCGACAACCAGCGACCAGAGTTCATCGAGCACTTCTTCTCCACCATGCAGTGGGTCATGGCCGGCAACGACACGCAGGGCCTCCGCTACGGCACGATCCAGACGCCCGAGAAGTACTACCTGACCTGGAAAGAGCCCGGCCCCGATGACAACCCGCTCGATCGCGGGCTGCGTCAGCTCGGCGAGAAGGCCCGCTTCCTCGAGCTGATTCACGACTTCGTGGTGTTCGATGCCGGCACCAAGAAGCTGGCCCGCCACAACCAGTACTTCGGCGTCCGCGCCGCGGCCGCCCATGTTCGCCGTCGCGAGGGCGGCATCCTCTGGCACACCCAGGGCAGCGGCAAGAGCCTGACCATGGTGTGGCTGGCCAAGTGGATCCGCGAGAACGTGACCGACGCGCGCGTCGTCATCATCACCGATCGCAGCGAGCTCGACGAACAGATCGAGAAGGTGTTCAGGGGAGTCGGGGAAGACAAGATCTACCGCACCAAGTCGGGCGCCGACCTGGTGGCCACACTCAACGTCGCGCGGCCGTGGCTGGTGTGCTCGCTGATCCACAAGTTCGCACGCAAGGACGGCGGTGAGGAGGTCGGCACGCTGGCGAGCTTCGTCGATGACATGCAGCGGTCGCTGCCCACGGGCTTCCGGGCCAAGGGCGACGTCTACGTCTTCGTCGACGAGTGCCACCGCACCCAGTCGGGCGATCTGCACCACGCCATGAAGCAGATCATGCCGGACGCGGTGTTCATCGGCTTCACGGGCACGCCCCTGCTGAAGGCGGACAAGGAGACGAGCATCGAGACCTTCGGTGGCTACATCCACACCTACAAGTTCGACGAGGCGGTGAAGGACGGCGTCGTCCTCGACCTCCGCTACGAGGCGCGGAACATCGAGCAGAGCCTGACCTCGCAGGCGCGCGTCGATCAGTGGTTCGAGGCCAAGACCCGGGGCATCACTCCGCTCGCCAAGGCGCAGCTCAAGGCGCGATGGGGCACGATGCAGAAGGTCCTCTCGAGCCGATCGCGTCTCGAGAAGATCGTCGGCGACATCCTGCTCGACATGGAGACCAAGGACCGTCTGGCCAATGGCCGTGGCAACGCGATGCTGGTCGCGGGCAGCATCTACGAGGCGTGCAAGTACTACGAGCTGTTCGCCAAGGGCCCGCTGGCCGGCAAGGTCGCCATCGTCACGTCGTATGCACCGAGAGTAGCGGACGTGAAGGACGAGGACGCTGGTGAGGGGGCGACGGACGCTCTCGACAAGTACACCATCTACCAGCAGATGCTCGCCGACTGGTTCGACGAGGCGCCCGCGAAGGCGATCCTGCGGGTCGACGAGTTCGAGACGAAGGTCAGGAAGAAGTTCGTCGAGGAACCGGGGCAGATGAAGCTGCTCATCGTCGTCGACAAGCTCCTGACCGGATTCGACGCGCCATCGGCGACGTACCTGTACATCGACAGGAAGATGGGCGACCACGGCCTGTTCCAGGCGATCTGCCGCGTCAACCGGCTCGACGGTGACGACAAGGAGTACGGCTACATCGTCGACTACAAGGATCTGTTCAAGAGCCTCGAGGGCGCGGTCAACGACTACACCTCGGGCGCGTTCGACAAGTTCGACAAGGAGGACGTTGCCGGCCTGCTCGAGAACCGACTCGAGAAGGGCAAGGAGCGACTAGAGGAAGGTCTCGAAGCGATCCGCGCCTTGTGCGAGCCGGTCGAGCCGCCGCGCGACGACGGCGCGTTCTATCGCTACTTCTCGTCGAAGGAGCCTGCCGATGCCGCGCAGCTCAAGGCCAACGAGCCGCAGCGCCTCGCGCTGTACAAGTTGACCGCGAAGCTGACCCGGGCCTACTCCAACCTCGCCGGCGAGCTGGAGGTAGCCGGCTACAGCGAGGCGGCGGCGCTCGCCATCCGCGACGAGGTTGCGTTCTACGAGCACCTGCGCGATCAGGTGAAGCTCCACAGCGGCGATGCGATCGATCTCAAGCGCTACGAGCCCGCCATGCGCCACCTCATCGACACGTACATCCGTGCCGAAGAGAGCGAGCGCGTGTCGGAGTTCGACGACCTGTCGCTGGTGCAGCTCATCGTCGAGCGTGGCGTCGACGCGGTGAAGTCTCTGCCGGCCGGAATTCGCACGAAGCAGCAGGCGACCGCCGAGACCATCGAGAACAACGTCCGGAAGCTCATCATCGACGAGACGCCGATCAACCCGAAGTACTACGAGAAGATGTCGCTCCTGCTCGATGCGCTGATCGCGCAGCGCCAGCAAGCCGCGATCGACTATCAGGAGTACCTGGCGCAGATCGTCGAGCTGACCCGCCAGGCCGCGGCCGGTCCCCACGGCGGCGCCTATCCGGCGGCGCTCACCACGCCAGCTCGGCGCGCGCTGTTCGACAATCTCGGCCGCGATGAGGCGCTGGCGCTGCGCGTCGATCACGCGGTGCGCGACAGCATGCAAGACGGTTGGCGCCTCAGCGTCATGAAGACCAAGCGGGTCCGGACCGCCATCGCGGCGGCGCTCGGCGACGCCGACGATCGCGCCGCGCTCACGCTCGAGCTGGTGAAGAGCCAGAATGACTACTGACACACGCACGCTCACGGTCGCGGGGCTGCGCGTCGAGGTCGTGCGCAAGGCGATCAAGAACCTGCACCTCGGCGTGTATCCACCCGACGGCCGGGTCCGGGTCGCGGCCCCGCTGGCGCTGTCGGCAGCCGCGATCCGGGTCGCGGTCATCAGCCGCTTGCCGTGGATCCGGCGGCATCAGGCCGGGTTTCATCAGCAGCCGCGCGAATCGCCACGCGAGCTGGTGAGCGGCGAGAGTCATCACTATCGCGGTCGGCGCTATCGGCTCGAGGTCATCGCGGGCAGCGGCCGACCTCGGGTCGAGGTCCATCGGCGGCGCCTGCGGCTGTTCGTGCGAGAGGGTGCATCGGTGGCGGATCGTGAGGCTCTCCTCGAGCGATGGTACCGGGCGCGGCTGCGCGAGCTGCTGGCGCCACTGGTCGCGCAATGGCAGACCGACCTCGGCGTCGACGTTCGGCAATGGGGCGTCAAGCGCATGAAGACCAAG
>JAYUYE010000872.1:0-7888 GCA_043752985.1 Myxococcales bacterium | reverse complement strand
TCGGCGGACGGGATGTCGTGCGCGGTGTGTCCGCCGAGGTCAACGAAGGCGAGCTCGTCGTCATCGTCGGGCCGAACGGCGCCGGCAAGACGACGCTGTTGCGTGCGATCGCAGGTCTGATCGCGCCGAAGTCCGGAACGGTGCGCGTGATGGGCCACGATCCGGCGGCGGTTGCGCGCAGCGTGATCGCGCGCGACCTCGCGTATCTGCCGCAGCAGTACGAGCTCGCGTTTCCGTTCGCCGTCGAGGAAGTGGTGCTGCTCGGGCGCTATGCGCGGCAGCGCGGCCTCGGGCTGGCGAGCGCAGCGGATCTCGCGGCGGCGCACGAGGCGATGACCGCGTGTGATGTGATGGAGCTCGGTGCACGGCGGTTCGACGAGCTGTCGGGCGGCGAGGCGAGGCGAGTGATCATCGCGCAGGCGCTGTGTCAGGGCGCGAAGTGCTTGCTGCTCGACGAACCGACCGCCGGCCTCGATCCTGCGCATGCTCGCTCGGTGTTCGCGATGCTGCGCGCGCAATGCGATCGCGGCGCCGCGGCGATCATCGTGACCCACGATCTCGATCTCGCGCTGCGCTACGCGGGCGCGCTGTGGCTCGTCGCCGGTGGCCGGCTCGCGGCGCGTGGTGCACCGGCGGACGTGCTGACCGGGATCGCCACGCGCGATGCATTCGGCGTCGACATCCACGTCGGAGAGCTGCCCTCGGGCGGTCGGTTCGCGGTGCCGGCATGAGCGGCTTCATCAGCGGCACGAGTGGTCGACTCACCGCGACGCGGCTCGCCTTCGCGGTGCTCGCATCGATGACGTGCGCGGTGGTGTTCGCGATGGTCGTGCCGCACATCGGGGTCAACTTTGACCGCGGTGGCCGTCACTTCGAATTCCTCGGCATGGACGCGTACACGCCGGGCACCGAGGCCTACACGATCTTCTGGATCCGCATGCCGCGCGTGCTCGCGGCGATGCTCGTCGGTGGCGCGCTCGCCGGCGCCGGGTGCGCGTTGCAGGCGCTGCTGCGCAATCCGCTCGCCGAGCCGTTCACGCTCGGGATCTCGTCGGGCTCGTCGCTCGCGGCGGTGCTCGCGATCCGGCTCGGCATCGAGGCGAAGCTCGGCGGCGCCGGCGTCGGTGCGTCGGCGATGCTCGGTGCGACCGTGACGCTCTTGATCGTGTGGCGGCTCGCCCGGCTCGGCCGGCAGCTGCCTCCCGCGACGCTCATCCTCGCCGGCGTGACGATGTCGATGTTCTGTTCGGCGGCGTCGGTGCTGATCCAGTACACGAGCGACTTCTCCGAGGTCAGCCGGATGCTGCGCTGGATGATGGGCGGGCTCGACTCGATGCAGCTGTCGTCCGTGGGCTACGCGACGATTCCGATCCTGCTCGGCCTCGTGGTGCTGATCGCGTCGTCTCGCTCGCTCAATGCACTCGCTGCAGGGCCCGAGGTCGCGGCCTCCCTCGGTGTGGCGGTCGCGCGCACGCAGGCCGTGGTGTTCATCGTGTCGTCGCTGCTCGTCGGTGCGGCGATCGCGGTCGCCGGGCCGATCGGGTTCGTCGGACTGATCGTTCCGCACGCCCTGCGCGCGGTGCTCGGTCCGGATCACCGCGTGTTGATCCCGGCGTCGGTGTTCGGCGGCGCGGTGCTGCTGATGGTGTGCGATACGCTCGCCCGCACCATCACCGCGCCTGCGCAGCTGCCGACCGGCGCGGTGACCGCGGTGCTCGGTGGCCCGTTCTTCGTGATGATCCTCGTGCGTCAGAAGCGCCGCGCCGCGATGTGGGGCCGCCCGTGAGCGACCCGCGCGTGCTGCGCCACGTGATCGAATCGATCACGCCGGCGTCGGCGGCCCACGCCGAAGGGGCGAGGTTGCACGTCGCCGCGGCAGGTACGCCGGTGCTCGAGCGGCTGGCGATCACGGTCGGTGGCGCGCAGCACTCCGCGCGCGTGCGCTCCGAGCGGCGGACGATCGTCGTGGTGTGCGGCGATCATGGCGTCGGTGATCCCGGCATCGCGCTCGGTGCAGCGCACCCGACGATCATCGCGGCACACGCGATCGCCGATGGTACCGCGGCCCTCGCGCAGGTCGCGCGTGCGAGTCGAGCGCCGATCGTCGTCGTCGATGCGGGCGCGCTCGAGACTGCGTTGATGCCGGCGACCGTGGTGTCGCTCGGACGCGGGCCGAGCCGCAATCTGTTGCGCGAGCCAGCGATGACGATTGTTGACGCCGCTCTCGGGCTCGAGGCCGGCATCGCGCTCGCGACCTCGCTGACCGAGTGCGGGCTCGATGTCCTGGCGATCGGCGCACTCGGCGTCGGTGCGGATGTCGCGTCGCTCGCGCTGCTCGGTGCCGCACTCGGCGTACCGCCGACCGGATTCTCCGACGAAGTCGCCGAGCTCGCCGGTGCGAAGGGTGCAGAGCTCGCGGGTGCCGGTGGGCTCGAGCTGCTCGCCGCGTTCGGCGGTCCCGACACGGCGGTGCTCGCCGGTCTGATCCTCGCGGCCGCGTCGACGAACATTCCGATCGTGATCGACGGCTATGCAACCGGCGCCGCCGCGCTGATCGCCGCCGCGCTCGCGCCCGAGGTCGTGGGTTACCTCGTGGCCGCGCATGCCGGGACATTCACCCAGCCCCGGATCCTCGCGCACCTCGGTCTCACTCCCGTGTTCGAGGTCGGGCTCGGCCACGGCGAGGGTACTGGAGCCGCGATGGTCCTCCCGCTGCTCGATCAAGTCGCCGCGCTCGCACGCTAGTGCGGTGCTAGCCTGGTCGCGTGGGCGAACGCAGGCGACATACGCGAGCCATCGAGGCGGAGCGGACGACGGGGTCGCACGAGGTCCTCGATCGGCTGTTCGTCTATGGAACGATGCGGCAGGGCCAGACCGCGCGGTCGCTGATCGCAAACAACATCACGCGATCCGTCAAGGCGCACACGAGCGGATCGATCTACGCGTTCCCGATGGGGTACCCCGGGTTCTCGGAGGCCGATGTGCGCGGCACGGTGTTCGGCGAGGTCGTGTGGCTGACCGAGCTGCCCGCGACGTTCGGGCTGCTCGATGCCTACGAGAACCAGGACTTCGCCCGCGTGATCAAGCAGGTCACGCTCGAGACTGGCGAGCTGGTGTGGACCTGGATCTACACGCTCGCGGATCCCGCTGCCGTGAAGCACGGCGTCTTGATCCCCGATGGCGACTGGGTCCGCTACTGGACCGAGCATCAGTAGCTTCTAGACGTCGGTCCAGTCGCGGTCTTCGTCGATCGTCTCGAAGTTGACCGATCGCTTCTCGACGGTGCTCACAGCGAGTGCTGACCGGGATTCGCAGCGCGTACATGACTGAAATCGTGGAACTCCCGAGAAAGTCCGCAACCGCAAACCGCCGTGCTCGATAGCGGCCTCCATGAAGCTCACGAACCTCACCACTGCCCTTCTCCTGGTCACCTCTGCCTGCGGCGTCGTCGTCGAGCCCTCCGGCGACCCCGCCCCCAGCTCCGTCGGCCTCACGGGCGACGAGCCCCCGACCGACCGCGGCGACGGTGAGCCCGTTGGTCCGCCGCCGCTCACGGTCTCGGCCCCGCGCGCGGCCACGACCCCCGGCTCGCTGTTTGCGATGACGTTCGCGGCCGACTCGCCGATCGTCGACGTCATCGTCCCCGAGGCGCGTGGTCGGATCGACGTCCTCGAACAGACGATCGTCGCCACCACGGACGACGAGATTCACTTGGTTCTCGAGCTCGCTCGACCGACCGGCACGTACTGGCGCGTGCTGGTCAGCGACGCACTCCCCACCGGCCTCACGTATACCGACCGCGTGCTGTGTGCGGCGAACAACATCCTGACGTATGACCCGCGGTGCGAGCCGTCGGCGCCCGCGAGCAGCGAGCACGCACGCTCGGGATCGATCACGACGGCGCAGTGGAGGCTGACCCTCATCGATGACAGCACGCACCGTCCCGTCGGGAGCTGCATCTCGGGCCCGAACAGGCTGAGCTGCGCACTGCCGGCGAAGGCGGGTGCGAGCTACCAGATCACGGTTTCGGCCTACGGGTTCGCGGATCTGTGGGACGGCACCGCGGGCGTTGGCGCGTCGACGCACGGCGGCGTCCCGTTCGCTGGAGCCTTCGCGAACATGACCGAGTGGCGGTGCACGAATTTTGCGACGAGCGGCAGCTACCAGTACTGCGGCACCCGCAACGAGTTCGTGCGGTTCACCGCTCTGGATCGCGCGCGCCTCGACTTCGATCCCATCACCGTGAAGATCACGGCAAACGGCACCGTCACCGCGATGCCATCGCCGGCGCTGAGCTGGGACCCGGGCAACGACGACGTCCCCGGGCCGACCTACTGATCAGCGGATCAGATGAAGAAGTGACCGAGGACCGCCATCGACAAGGCGGCAAGAGCGGCTGCAATCGTACCGAAACCAACCTTGCAGGTCGGGTTCGTAAAGGTCAGGCGAGTACTCACAGGCCCGACTTTCGCTGTTCGCCAGAAAAGATCAAGTTCGCGGTCCGGCGTTCGTGACCAGGTAAGTTCAGTTGCAATCTCATATGCTTGCACTGCCTGATCGATGCCGGCAACGGCTGCTCGGGAAGTTGACTGGGGTTCGGGAGCTGGATCCGGAGTTGGAACCGGTCGCGCGTCACGAGCCGCGGGCGAGCTTGATCAGGCGCAGATACGACGTCTGGATCCGCTGCGCGAGATCGCTGACCTCGGTGACGAGGGTCTGCGGTGGTGGACCGCCGAGCGTGTGGACGTAGATCAGATTCACCGCGCGCTGCTTCACCATGATCGGCACGACGAGGCAGGTCAGCGGCTCGGGACTCACGTTGAGCGCGGTCCACAGCTGGACCTCGACCGGCTTGGCGGTGGACGGCGGCTCTCCGAGGAAGGGCTCACCCGCATCGTGCGCGGACTGCAGCGACGATGCGCCGCCGAGCGGGAGGGAGAGGTCCTCGATCTGGGTGCGCGGCCGCGCGGGCGGTGCCACGTAGCCTCGCCAGCCGAGTGCGTTGCCGTCGCGGATCAGGAACAGGATCATCGCGTCGCAGCGACCCTTCGCGTAGTCGATCATCGCGTCGGCGATCTGCTCGCGCTGGCTCGCGGTATCGATGCGCTCGCAGGCAGCGCCGTAGGTGATCGCGTGCGCGACCGAGTTGCCGAGCGTGATCTGCGACGAGGCGCGGCGGCGACGAGGCTCGAGGGTGAACGCCGGTGGCATCACCATCCCGTGCGCGGGCAGCTCGCGCCGGCGATCGCCGATCGGCTCGGACTCGGACTCCGTGGCTTCGCGGCCGGTGCGGCCGGTGCGGATGAACCGCGCGCGTCGCGGCTGACCGAACAGCTTCTCGAGGTAATAGAGCGCGCGGAGCTCGGGAACGACGTACGGCGTGATCTTCGCGCCGAGCTTCTCGGCCAGCTCGCTGATCGCGCGGGTGTCGGTCGGATCGACCATCGCGACCGAGAGCGCCTCGGTGTTGCCGAGATCGCCGAGCGGGATCGCGCGCAGGCGATGCGCGTCCTCGGAGCCGAGCTTGTCGAGGAGGTCGAGGTCGGCGCCGTCGAGCTGGGTCGGCGAGGCGAGCGGATAGCCGGTGAGCTCGGCGAGGTACGCCGACAGCAGCTCGAGGTCGATGAAGCCGAGCTCGACGAGGTTGGTGCCGAGGCGCCCGCCGTAGAGCACCTGGTTGCGCAGCGCACCCTCGAGCTGCGAGAGCCCGATCGCGGCGTTACGCAGCAGCAGCGTGCCGAGCTTCATCGAGCCGTCAGCATACTACGCATAGCGCGTGGGATCGGGGACGCCGGCCTCGGCGAAGCCCTTCTTGCGCAGCGCGCAGGCATCGCACCGACCGCATGCGGCGTCCCCGATCGGGTCGTAGCAGGAATGGGTGAGCGCGTAGTCGACGCCGAGCCGGGTGCCGAGCTCGATGATGCCGGCCTTCGTCAGCTCGATCAGCGGCGCGTGGACGGTGAAGCCGCCGCTGCGCGTGGCGACCTGGGCGAGCGCCTCGAACGCCTTGACGAACTCGGGGCGGCAGTCGGGATAGCCGCTCGCATCGAGGACATTGACGCCGACGAACAGGTCCTTGGCGCCGAGGTCCTCGGCCCATGCGAGGGCGAGCGACAGCAACACGGTGTTGCGCGCGGGCACGTAGGTCGACGGGACATCGCCGGGCGCGCCGATCTCGTCGAGCGATCGATCCTTGGGGACCGCGATGCCCGGGGTGGTCAGCGCCGAGGACGCGAGCGTCGACAGGTCGACCGCGACGACGCGGTGATCGGCGACCCCGAGCGCGGCGGCGACCCGGCGAGCCGCGGCGAGCTCGACCTCGTGGAGCTGGCCGTAGCGCACGGTCAGCGCGTGGCAGGTGAAGCCCGCATCGCGCGCGACCGCGAGTGCAGTCGACGAGTCGAGGCCGCCCGAGAGCAGCACCACGGCGGAAGGCATGGCAGCATCCTAGCGTGCAAGAGCGCAGGCTGCCGGCATGGCTGCCGGACGTTGCGGTAGGCGCCGCACTCGCGCTGCTCGTCGTGTGGTCGTTCAGCGAGCGGTGGGCGATGTTGACCGAGTCACCGTTTCCCGTCGGGATCGATGGCTACTTCTATCCGATCCAGCTGCGCGCGCTGCTCGAGGATCACGCGCTCGCGTATCCGGCCTCGCCGCTCGCGTTCTGGCTGCTGGCGCCGTTCGCCGCGGCGACCGATCCGGTATTCGGCGCAAAGCTCGGAGCGGCGGTGTTCGGCGCGCTCGGTGCGCTGCCGGCGTATGCCGTCGGTGCGCGGCTCGGAAAGAGTCGCGGCGCAGGGCTGATCGCGGCGGCCCTGGTCGCGACGAGCGCGGGCTCGGCGTTCCTGACGTTCGAGTTCGTCAAGAACGGGATCGGAATGACGGTCGCGCTGACGGCGCTGTGGCTCGTGCTGCGCGCACTCGAGACTCGATCGAGCGGACGACTCGCGGTGGCGGTCGTCGGGGTGATCGCCGCGTTCCTCGCGCACAAGATGGCGGCGGGGATCGTCGTGGTGATCACGGTGCCGGCGGTGATGGCGGATGCGGCCGCGCGCGGGACGCTGCGAGGTCGACGCCTGCTCTACCTGCTCGGAGGTCTCGGTGTCCTCGCTGCGGTGATGCTCGCGCTCGGCGCGCGCTATCCCGAGCGCTTCCTCTCGGCCGACCAGCTTGCGCTCGTGCAGAACGCGTGGACCACGCGGGGGGACGTCAGTGCGCCGGCGCTGCGGACCGGCGACTTCGTGCTGACGATGGGCTACGAGGCCGCGATCGGCGGGCTGCTCGGGTGGCTCGCGGTGCTCGTGCTGCAGGGATCGATTCGAACGTTCCTGAAGAAGCAGACCGAGCCCACGCTCGTGAAGCTGCGCGACGCCGGCGAGCTTCTGCCGGTGCGCTCGGGCAGCGAGGCCGCGGCGGCATGGATGATCGTGCTGCTCGCGATCGCGATCTCGCTACCGTGGCTGCGGGTCTCGGATCCGCAAGGTATCGGGATGCGGATCCGGATCGTGGCGTTTGTCCCGATGGCGCTGTGCGCGGCGATCGTCGCGCGCGCGGTCTATCTGCCGATCGGATATCTCGTCGCGCGGTCCGTCGCGGTGCGGTGGTGGCCGGTGATCCGCGAGGGCGTGCTCGTGATGGTCGCGCTCGTGATCGTGCTGGCGATGCCGCGCGACCGCACGGCCGGGCGAATCACCGCGCATCCGGCGATGGTCGCCGCGGTTCAGGCGGTGCACGGGCTCGTGCCGGCGGGCGACACCGTGATCGTCCCCGAGCGCCACATCAGCTTCATGGTCGCCTGGTACGCACGCGTGCCGACACGGCTGCGACCCGAGAGCGTGCCGCGCGAGCGGCGGTGGCGGCTGCTGCCGCTCGCGTTCATCGGAGCGGGCTC
>JAYUYE010000871.1:0-3190 GCA_043752985.1 Myxococcales bacterium | reverse complement strand
ATTGTCGCCGCAGGCGGCGAGCGCGAGCAGCGCGGCGACGATTCTCATGCGTGCAGTCTACTCGGCGCGCTGGCAGCGCACGCTGGTCCACGTGTCGTCTGCGACCGCGGTCGAGCGGCGAATCTTGACGCGCAGGTGATCCGCCGACGCCGGACACGCGACCTGATCGGCGACCAGGTCGTAGCAATCGGTGGCGCCGGCCGCGCAGGGTGCGAGCGACGTCGGTGCGTCCGGCCGCGAGTCGCGGATGTCGAGGACCTCGCACGACGGCTGGACGCCGGGCTCGGCCGAGGCATCGGCAAGCAGCGTCGTGTCGAGGCAGGGATCGCCGATCAGCTGCTTCGCAGACTGGCCGATCACGCCGAGCGGATTGGTCAGGTCGCCGTCGCACACGCTGGTCAAGGTCGCGCGGCCCGGGAACGCCTCGAGGAACGCGGCGAGGCGGACACCGGGATCGGCGACCGTGGGCCCGTCGGCGCCGTCGAACATGCACGAGTGCGCGAGCGAGGGCTCGACCGTGCCGCCCCCCGGAGGTGTACGCAGCTCGACGGCGACCGGATCCGCGTTGCCGATGATCGCGGCGACCATCAGCATGCGCTCGTCGTGCTTTGCTGCGAGCAGCGCATCGACGAACGGCTGGACGTCGTCGAGGAACGTCGAGCCGGCGTTCGGCTTGCAGTTGGTCTTGACGCCGATCTGATTCGTGTCCTGGTCGCAGGTGACGCCCTGGTTAAAGCAGCGGAACGACTGCAGTGGCCCGAGCGCTGAGCTGTCGGGGCCGAACAGAGCGGTGTTGCTGGCCGAGCAGTCGTCCTCGTCGGCAAGGAACACGACCGCGAGGTTCGCGTTCGGGCGGAGGAAGCCGACGTTCGTGGGGTTGATGAGCGCGCTGCGCATCGCGGACAGGTGTTGCTCGAAGCCGCAGCCGGTCGCGCCGACGCGCGCGAGCTGGCCGAACATGTCGCGCAGCTCGCCGCTGAAGTTGTGCTCGCGGACACCGTGGGTCGCGACATCGGAGAGGAAGCTCGCGTTCATTCCGGCGATCATCTGCAGCCGCCCATCGTCACCACGGCCGGAGCAGCCGCCGCTGCCGACCTGGCCGATCGCGGGGCCGGGCGACTCCGAGCCCGACGCGCTCGTGCCCATGTCGGACGTGACGACGCCGATGTGGAGGTTCGGCAGCCCGCCATCGAGCTCGCCGAGCACGTCGATCATCCGCGGGAACGCGGCGGCAAGCGCGGCCTGCTTGTCGGCCATCGAAGGCGAGTCGTCGATCACGAACAGGATGTCGAGGTTGGGGTTCTGCATCGCTTTCATGCGGAAGACTTCTGGCAGTCCCCCGACGACGATCGCGGAGTCGTGGCACGCGGCAGTGAGCGCGAGCGGGATCAGGAGCAGGGAGCGCACGGGCACGATCCTAAGGACAGGTGACGGACAGCCGTGAACGTTGGGCGGAGCGCGGGAACCGCGCGTCGAAGGCGTCGAGCTTCGCGACGACCGATGGGTCGTGACGGCGGCACAGCGCCTCGATCTCGATCGCTGCGGCATCCTCGGCGAGCTGCCCGCTGCCGCGCGTCTCGGAGGCGTGCGAACGGATCGCGGCGAGTGCGCTCGTCGTATCGCCGCGGCGCAAGGCGCTCATTGCGAGATCGAGGAGCTCGACCTCGCGCGACAGCTCCGCGCGGCCTCTCGATGCCGCCGTCTGGCGCGTCGTACCATCAGACCTGTTTTCTGTGTTCTGGGTCGCTCGGCTCGGCGCGGTCGCGTTGGATCGGTTCGTCGCGGTGGCCGTGTGCGCAGATGGCGGTGCGATCGGCGCCAACGTCGTGCGGGTCATGAGGTCGGGCGCCATCTCGATCGGCGCGTCGCGCAGCGAAGCGTTCGCACCGCGGGTCGTGGAGTCGGCGCGGATCTGCGCGACCGGAGCACTCGATTCGCTGTGGGCAGCGGAGAGCTCGATCCGCGGCGGCGTCACCGCGCGCGACCGGTTGCCGTAGATCGCAGCGCCGGCGGCAAGCGTCGCGACGACCGCGACGATGCTGAGCTTGATCGCCATTGCTGTCGTCGCGGTGGCGCCGGCGGTCGAGACGACCTCCGCCTTCATGCGCGCGATCGCCGCTGCATCAGGGCCCATGCCGTCGCGGGCGGCATCGAGTAAGGCGCGGGCGGCCGGGCTGAGTCCTTCGCCGGTCATGGGGTCACCTGTGCCTTCACGGCGGCTTCGAACGCAACACGCGCGAGGCGCAGCCGCGAGTACGCCGTGTTGAGGTTGAGCTCGAGCATGCGCGCGACCTCCGGAATCGACAGCTGCTCGAGCTCGACGAGCGCGAACACGACGCGCTTGTCCTCATCCATCTGCTCGAGGATCGACATCACCATGGCAGAGGCTTGCGCGCGTGACATCTCGGCGAACGTATCGGCCGGTCCTTCCGGCTCCGCGATCATCGTCTCGGTGCGGTCGCTGCCCTTGCGCCGGCGATGCGAGCTCGCGACCCGGCGCGCGATCGCGAACAACCAGGTCGTGATCGCCGCCCTGCCCTCCCACTCGGAGAGCCGGCGATGGACCACGATGAAGACATCCTGGACCGCGTCCTCGAGCTGTGGCTCGGCGACGCCGAACGTCCGCAGCACGCGCCACACGTACGCGACGTGCGCCGTGTAGACGGCGTCGAACGTCGGCACATCGATCTCGAGCTTCGGCACCGGTCTCGAGTCGAGGGCGTGGGCCATCGCGGGCATCTGCAGCGTTGGTGTCGCGAGCACCCCGGATCCGTCACGGCTCATGGAAGCCCCGTGCGAGGGGTCATTTCCAGCCCACTTCGATGCCGAGGGAGCACCGAGCCGCCGCCGAGGATGGCCGGTAGAGGTCGCGGCCGTCGTCGAGCATGAACACCGTGCGCTCGGTCGGGATCATCAGCTCGATCGCTCCGACGAGCCGGGCGACCGGCGACATCGGCCACTGGACGTTGAACCCACCACCGAGAGCGGTCCACCGAGAGCTCCCCGCGCGCGGATCGTCGACCGCGACGCCGATGCCCTGGATTCGACCTACCTCGGCGGTCAGCCACGCGCGTAGCGGCAGGTCGCGCGGACTCCAGCCGCCGCGCAACGTGATCACCTGCAGGCTGACCTCGACCCGCGCGGGTGCGCCGACCTCGAGGTGCGCCGACTGCGGGACCCACAGTGCCGC
>JAYUYE010000870.1:0-3190 GCA_043752985.1 Myxococcales bacterium | reverse complement strand
CGGCCGCATTGGGGACCATCCACAAGAATGCCGCCAGGAGCGCGATCCCGACCGCAGCCATGGCACCCCCCACAAGCAGAAAGCGCGGCGTGATCACGAAGCCGCGATTCGTCGCTCGGGGCTTCGTCTCGTCGGCCATCCACCACACGATAGCCGATTCTCCGCTATGCTCAAAGGCATGTCGGTGCGCGGCGCGCTCAGCACCATGCCCGCCGAAGACCTCCTCGAATGGGTCGCGCGGCGCCAGCTCTCGGGCCAGCTCACATGCGAGCGGCGCGAGCTCGTGCGCAGCATCGTGCTCGACGAGGGCACGATCGTCTGGGCGAGCTCGAACCGCCGCGATGAGCAGCTCGGCGTGATCCTGGTTCGCAGTGGACTGGTCGCCGAGCGGGCACTTGCCGATGCCCTCGGGACCCGCGCGGAGACCGGGGTCCCGCTGGGCAAGGTGCTGCTGATGTCGGGATTGATCACGGAGAGCGACCTGACGGACATCCTCGCGACCAAGATTCGCGAGGCGGTCACGGATGTTGTCACGTGGACCGATGGGACCTTCGACGTTATTCCCAAGGCGCAATCTCCGGCGACCGGCGTCAGCGCCCACCTCGCGGTCGACATCTGCCTGACCGTGGCCCGCCGCCGCTCGGCCCGGATGGTCGAGATCATGAGCGTGCTGGGTGCGGATGACGTCACGTTCTACGTGCCCCCCAGCGCCACATCGCCGGCCGACGAAGCCGACGCAATGCTCGATGCGGTGAAGATCTGGTCGCTCGCCGGTGACCGCCACACCGCCGCCGATATCGCCGCCGCGTTCTCGGGCGAGCGGTTCGGAACCTACGATGCGCTCGTGAAGATGGTCACCTCGGGCCGCCTTGTCGTCGATCGCCGCCAGAAGGAGCGCACCAACTCTGGTGCCGAGCTCGCCGCCGGCGCACGCGGCCGCCTTCGCCAGGGAGACAAGGCAGGCGCCTACGCGATGGTCACGCAGGCGCTGCACCAGGATCCGAGCGATCATGACGTCCGTAAATCCTTCCTGCAGATCGAACGCGCGCGCGTCGCCGAGGTGGCACGCCAGATGCTGTCGCGTCATCGCGTGCCGCGCCGCCTCAAGGATCTCGAGTTCGACGCAGATGACCTCGACCTCACCGCGGCCGAGCTCGAGCTCGCGAGTCGGGTCGATGGGCGCTGGGACCTGTTGTCCCTCGTTCGCTCCGCCTCTGTGCGCGAAGCAGAGGCCCTGCTCGCGTTCGCGCGGCTGGCCGAAGCCGGCGTCGTCGATCTCGGTTGAACATGGAAGCAGCACCCACGCAGCTCGATCGAACGCGCCTCCTGCCGCGCAGTGGCATCGGCGTCGACGGCGCGTGGCTCGTCATCGCCCCGCCCGGTAACCCGGTCATCCGGCTCGATGCGCGGCTGCTCGATCGCGTCGAGCTGATCGGGCGCTCGCCAACCGTTCCACTCGTATGGTCCGGCGTCGCCACCGCCGGTGTCGCTGCGGCCGCGCTGTCGCTCGTCCCGGGCGGCGTGTTCGCCTGCGCCGGCCTCGCCTACCTCGCGCACGAACGGTTCAGCGAGGCGCGCCGTCGTCAGCGCAGCCGCGATCTCCTGCTCGCGCTCGGCGACCTGGAGGTCGCACTCCACGTCGCCGACGGCCCCGAGGCCGCGAAGGGCATCGCGGATCAGCTGGCGCCGTACACCCGCGATGCACCGATCACGCGCCCCGAGGTCTACGAGGATGCGAAGCGCCGGATGCGCGCCCAGGCCGAAGGCAAGGGCGAGGCGTCCGCGAAGCGCGAGCTCGAGAACGCGCTCCTCGTCGGCAGCGACGTCGTGTTCCTGCACGGCGATTATCTCCAGGTCGGCACGATCTCGTTCCGGATCTCCGAGGTCCGCGAGTACGCGCTGCGCGGTGCGAACCTCCCGCTGACCGGCGGTCGCCTGCTCCAGGCGGCGATGGGCCTGCTCGTCGTCGCGGCCGAGAGTCGCGCGAAGTCGGGCGAGGATGTCGTGGTGCTCTCGAAGCGAATCGCCGAGTACGAGTCGTGGTCCGGCCATACGGCCGGCCGCTGATCCTCCTCAGGCCGACGTCATCCGTCGCAGCTCGAACGCGCAGCCCGGTCCTGCCTCGGACGCCCGGCACGCGCGACTTCGTCGCTGCCACTCCTCACAAGGTTCCCGTGAGCAGAAACCAGGTCTGCCCGATGCCACCGGCGGTGATGCCTCGCGCGTAGCCGAGCTCGAACGTTCCCGGCACGAAGTAGCCGAAGAACGCGTCGACGCGGACCGCGCCGCCGAGCGACGCGCGGAAGTGACGGTCGTAGTCGAACGTGGTGTCGAACGCGGTGCCAATGTCGGAGAGCAGACCGAGGTGAACGCGGCGAAAGTAGACCGGCAGCGACGCGAGGCCGCGCTCGATCGAGAACAGCTCCTGCCGGTACTCGAGGTTCAGCAGGTGGAACTGATTGCCGACGACGGTGCGGCCCGGGAACCCGCGGAGGTAACCGGTGACGCCCGCGCGAGTGCTGTTGACGATCGCCATCGCGACGTCCTGCGGCGGAATGCCACCGAGTCCGAACGAGCCGGTACGCACGAGATCGCCGGCGCGCAGCGAGCCACCGAGCCTGGCCGCGAGCACCGGCGTCTTGCCCCACAGCCGCCGGTAGAGGTTCGTCGAATAGCTGATGGTGACGTTGCGGTAGGTCGCGCCGAGTGCCGGATGATCGAAGCGCAACGCGACCGCCGCATCGAACCCGTTCTGGCCTCCGACGCCATAGATCGTGTTGCGGACCGTCGAGAACCCGAGCCGAGTGCCGACGCCGGATTGCACGTAGTCGGTCGGCGGTGCGATCGGGACGCGCTGCGCGGGATCGAGCGTGAGCATCGGTTCGCCGACGAGCCGAAACCAGTCAATGTCGTAATCGAACGACAGCGTCCAGCTCGCGCGCGGCCGCGATTCGAACGGGATGCTCGACGACAGCGTGGCGCTCCAATCCTCCTCGCGAAAGTTCTTGGCGACACCGTCGATCCGATAGCCACCGCGATTGACGATCGTGCGTGCGGCCGCGAGTCTCAGCGTGTGGCGGAAGCCGCCGTAGCCGTACGACGCGCCGATATTGGTGTCGCCATTGTCGAGGTTCGAGCCGATGTTGAGCGCGTAGGAGTGCAGCCCGAACGAGTCGGAGCCGGAGGTCTG
>JAYUYE010000869.1:0-3197 GCA_043752985.1 Myxococcales bacterium | reverse complement strand
TCGCCGCACTCGCGCGACGGGCCGATGCGATCGCTACCGGGAATGCCGAGGATGGACCGCCGATCGAGGGGCCTGGCGAGATCGGCGTGCTCGGCCAGCGGATCGACGAGATGGCGAAGCGAATCGCCGAGCGCAGCGAGCTGCAGAGTGCGCTCGCGCGTGGTGATCGACTGGCGTCGGTCGGCGTGATGTCAGCGCAGGTCGCGCACGAGATCAACAATCCGCTGACCACGGTCCTCGGCTACGCGAAGCTGCTCGCCGAGGACAAGCCGGAGAGCCATCCCGATCGTGCGGGCCTCGATCTGATCGCGAGCGAGGCCGAACGAATGAAGGGCATCATCGGCGGATTGCTCGAGTACGCGCGGACGCCACGCCAGAGCGAGCGCGAGCTCCGCGCGGATGGTTCGCACGAGGCGCGACCCGAGGCCCCGCCGAGCACCGTGCCGGCGACGGTGATGCGGCACGTTGGTGCGCTGCTCGATCCGCAGCTCAAGAAAGCGCGCGCAAAGCTCGCGACCGAGGTCCACACCACGAGGCCCGTTGCGATCGATGCGCACGCGCTGCAACAGGTCCTCGTCAACCTCGTGCAGAACGCGGCGCAGGCGATGACGGCGACGCCGGATCCCGACGGCGGTGGCCGCACGATCACGATCGCGGCGCGGCCTGCGCCCGGAGGGATCGCGACGTTGATCACCGTGAGCGATGAGGGGCCGGGCGTGCCGGCACAGGATCGGAGTCGCGTGTTCGACCCGTTCTTCACGACCAAGGCGGCCGGCGTCGGAACCGGGCTGGGGCTGGCGGTGTGCAAGCACCTGGTCGCGACGGCGGGAGGGTCGATCGAGGTCGGCGAGGGTCCGAACGGTCGTGGCGCAGAGTTCAGGGTCGTGATACCCAACGCGACGTGAGCAGCATCCTCGTCGTCGACGACGAACGCGGTATCCGCGCACTCTGCAGCGATGTCCTGGGGCGAGCGGGCTACGAGGTCGAGGCCGTCGACTGTGCGGCTGGCGCGATCGCTGCCGTGTCGCGGCGCAGGTTCGATCTCATCCTGTGCGACATCAACCTGCCGGATCAGGACGGCGTGTCGCTGCTGCCCCGGATGTTGACTGGCGAGACGCCGCCCGCGGTGCTGCTGATCACAGCGTATCCATCGATCGATACCGCCGTGCGCGGCATGAAGCTCGGCGCGCGCGACTACATCGGCAAGCCGTTCTCGCCCGACGAGCTGCGCCTCGTGGTCCGGCGCGCGCTCGACGAGGACGAGCTTCGCAAGGCGCACGGCGAGCTGACCAAGCGGCTCGCGTACGGCTCGATGATCGGGGACTCGGTCGCGATGCAGCAGCTGCGCTCGACGATCGACAAGGTCGCGCAGTCCGATGCGACCGTGCTGATCACCGGCGAGAGCGGCACCGGCAAGGAGCTGGTTGCGCGCGCCCTTCACTTCGCTGGCCGCCGTGCGAGCCGCGCGTTCATGCCGGTCAACTGCGGAGCCCTCGTGGGCTCGCTGCTCGACAGCGAGCTGTTCGGGCACGTCCGCGGCGCGTTCACCGGCGCCGACACCGCGAAGCGCGGTCTGTTCCTCGCCGCCGACACCGGCACGCTGTTCCTCGACGAGATCGGAGAGCTGCCGCTCGAGCTCCAGCCCAAGCTCTTGCGCGCGCTCCAGGACGGCGAGGTCAAGCCGGTCGGTGGCACCGCCGCGATCCGGGTCGACGCGCGCGTGATCGCCGCGACGAACCGTGCCCTCGAGGAGGGGATCAAGAACCAGACGTTCCGCGAGGATCTCTACTACCGGCTCGCGGTGATCACGATCGAGGTGCCGCCGCTGCGCAACCGTACGGCGGACATCCCGCTGCTCGCGCGTCACTTCGCGGAGCAAGCGGCGCTGCGTGCCGAGCGGAGCCGTCCTGCGATGACCGACGCGGCGATCGCGCACCTCGTCGCGCAGCCGTGGCCAGGCAACGTCCGCGAGCTCGAGAACACGATCGAGCGCGCGGTGATCCTGTCGTCGGGCGAGGCGCTCGACGTCGCCGACGTGTCGTCACACGCGGGCCGTGTGGCGATCGCCACCTCGGGTCTGTCGACGTTCGCCGGCGATCACGTGCCGACGCTCGACGAGCTCGAGCGGACTCACATCCTGCGCGTACTCGAGCTGTGCGAGGGGCAGAAGACCAAGGCGGCGTCGATGCTCGGCATCAATCGCACGACGCTGTGGAAGAAGCTTCGGCAGTACGGAATCGAAGGCGCCTAGAACTTCTTCGAGACGCTCGCGCCGACCTGATAGATCTGCTCCTCGTCGTCCTTGGAGTCGATCGTGGTGCCGAAGTCGATCGCCAGCGTGGCCGGGTCGTCGGACTTGTCGAGGTTCACGCCGACGCCGCCGGCGATTGCCGGGCGCGGCTGCTGGAACGTCTTGATGGTGCCGATCGAGCGCGGGCCTTCGCGGGTGCCCATCCGGGCGATGCCAGGACCGACCTGGATGTAGCCGCGACCGATGACCTTGCGCACGCCGACAGCGGCGATCGCTTGCGACATCACGAGCCCGCCCGAGGGCCGCGAGGACACCTGATACATCATGACGCCGTCGACGCCCTTCTTGCCCTCGAGCGTGGCGCTCACCGTCCCCATGCCGCTGCGATAGCGCTCGATGCCCTCACACGAGATCCCGGACGTCTGGTGCTGGTTCGTACACGCGATCTTGGCCTGGGCCGCGTTGAACGAGCGGACCTTGACCTTCTTCACCTTGTACGGCTTCTTCTCGGCAGACTTCGCGGGCTCCGCGGTGGCGGTCGCGGACACCGCGAAGACCGTTAGCAGGGAGAGCAGGACGATGCGCATGCAGGGGGCTGGAAGCACACGGCGTGCCTCTGAGGCTCTCGGCAAAACCCTGAGCCCGCCGACCTGCAGGTTCAGCGGAGTGCGGAGAGTACGAGCTCGAGATCCGGGGGTAGCGGGGCCGTGAAGGCCATCCGGGCTCCCGTGACCGGGTGGTCGAAGGCGAGCACCGACGCATGGAGTGCCTGGCGACCGAGCGTATCTGCCGCGGCGGCGATGCGGTCATCGCGCTGACGGTGCCCATAGACGGGGTCGCCGAGGAGGGGCCAACCGTGATCTGCCGCATGGACCCGGATCTGGTGCGTCCGCCCGGTCTCGAGCCGGAGCCGCAGGAGCGTGGCGCCGTGAAGGCGTTCGACCAC
>JAYUYE010000868.1:0-3198 GCA_043752985.1 Myxococcales bacterium | reverse complement strand
TTGCGGTCGCCGAACTGGAACGAGACCTCGAACGAAACGTAGTTCTGGGAGATCCTGTTCGTTCGCTGGCTGGGGCCGGTCTCGGCGTACTCGAGGCTTGCGCCGACCATCGCGTTGTACGTCGGGCGAGGTGGGTGTGTAGCGACGCGCTGACTACAGCGGAATGTTGCCGTGCTTGCGCGGCAGGTTCGACATCCGCTTGTTCTTCAGCATCCGTAGCGAGCGAACGATCGTCCACCGCGTCTCGCGCGGCCGGATGATCTCGTCGATGTAGCCTAGCGACGCCGCCTTGTACGGGTTCGCGAACCGTTCCTTGTACTCGGCGGTGAATCGCGCGCGCGCCTCGGCCTTCGCCTTGTCGTCGGTGATCTTGTCGAGCTCGCTGCGGAAGATGATGTTGACCGCGCCTTCGGGTCCCATCACCGCGATCTCGGCGGCCGGGTAGCTGACGTTGACGTCGCCGCGGATGTGCTTGCTCGACATCACGTCGTACGCACCGCCGTACGCCTTGCGCGTGATGATCGTGATCTTCGGTACCGTCGCCTCGGCGAAGGCGTAGAGCAGCTTCGCGCCGTGCTTGATGATGCCGCCGTACTCCTGCGTCGTGCCGGGCAGAAAGCCGGGCACGTCGACGAACGTCACGATCGGAATGTTGAAGGCATCGCAGAACCGCACGAACCGCGCGGCCTTCGTCGATGCATCGATATCGAGGCAGCCGGCGAGGTGCATCGGCTGATTCGCGACGATGCCCGCCGATCGCCCTTCGAAGTGAGCGAAGCCGCAGACGATGTTCTTCGCGTAGTCCTTCTGGACCTCTACGAACTTGCCGTCGTCGACGACGCCCGTGATGATCTTCTTGATGTCGTACGACTTGTTCGACTCCGCGGGCACCACGGTGTCGAGTGCCTCGTTCTCGCGGTCCGGCGGATCCTGGGTCGGCACGATCGGCGGATCCTCGGCGTTGTTGCCGGGCATGAACGACAGCAGCTCGCGGAGCCGCGCGATGCACGTCAGCTCATCGGGCTCGGTGAAGTGCGAGACGCCGGACTTGCTGGCGTGCGTCGCCGCCCCGCCGAGCTGCTCCTTCGTGACCTCTTCGTGGGTCACCGTCTTGATGACCTCGGGACCCGTGATGAACATGTACGAGGTACGATCGACCATCAGGATGAAGTCGGTGATCGCCGGCGAGTACACGGCGCCGCCGGCGCACGGGCCCATGATCGCGGACAGCTGCGGAACGACCCCGGAGCTGAGGACATTGCGCAAGAAGATCTCGGCGTAACCCGCGAGCGATTCGACACCTTCCTGGATGCGCGCCCCGCCGGAGTCGTTGAGCCCGACCACGGGACAGCCGATCTTCGTCGCGAGGTCCATGACCTTGCAGATCTTCTGGGCGTACGCGCCCGACAACGATCCGCCGAAGACGGTGAAGTCCTGAGCGAACACGCAGACGGTGCGGCCGTCGATGGTGCCGTGCCCGGTGACCACGCCGTCCCCCAGGATCTTCTGATCTTGCATTCCGAAGTCGGCGCAGCGATGAGTGACGAACTTGTCGAGCTCGACGAAGCTGTCCTCGTCGAGCAGCGCGAGGATGCGCTCGCGGGCGGTGAGCTTGCCGGCTTCGTGGTGCTTGGCAATCCGGGCCGCACCTCCGGCGAGGGCCGCCTTGGCCTCCATCTCCTCGAGCAGACGAAGCGGATCAACGGGATCTTGGCGAGTGGTCACGTGTGCGGCGTATACTCAGGTGTGGCCAACGTCAAGGGAAGCGCGCTCTCCTCGCGCGTCCTGTGGGTTCAGCTGAACCACGGAGCGGCGGGAATCGACCGCCTCCTGCCGCAGTGCTCCGCGGAGCTGCGCGCAACCGTCGAGCGCGGGGTGGCCAAAGCGAGCTGGTATCCGCTCGAGCAGTTCATCGAGCTGATCACCCATATCGACCGGCTGTTCGGCAAGGGCGACCTGTCCCTCGTCCGCGAGCTCGCGCGGCACGGCGCCGATGCAAACCTCACGACGATCTATCGCCTGTTCTACAAGGTCGGCACGACGCACTGGATCCTCGGTCGCGCCGTGCGGCTGTGGAGCGCGCACTACGATACCGGCGTGCTCGAGGTCCTCACGCGCGGCCCGAGGACCGCGGTGCTCAAGATTCGAGACTTCGAGACGCCGCATCCCGTGCACTGCATGTCGGTGATGGGCTGGGCCGAGCGCTCGATCGAGCTGTCGGGCGGCAAGAAGGTCAAGAGCCAGGAGACGAAGTGCCGGTCGCGCGGCGACGCCTGGTGCCAGATCGAATCGACCTGGGAATGACGGGAATGACTGCTAGTTGACCTGGAACGTCATGGAGAACCGGACGTCACTCGAGACTCCCGCCGGGAAGTGCAGCCGCCTCAGGTTGGCCTGGATGCACGAGCTCACTGCGTTGCCCATCGAGCCACCGGCCATCGCGTTCTGAACGCTGCCGTCGGAGCCGACCACCATCGAGATATCGAGTCGGCCCGCCAGCGCCGGATTGCGATTGACCGCCTTCTGATAGCAAGCGCGATAGAGGCCGGCACGCGCGCGGACCACGCGATTGACCGCGTCATCACCGATCGCGCCGATCGTCACCCGGTGCTGCGGCTGTCGCGGCTGCACCGGCACCATGTCGCTGTTACCGACCTGCTCGAGGCGCTCTTCGAGCGCGATTGCGAGACGGCCGACCACGGCGCGCGAGCCGACCAGCTCGAACGGCAGCGAGCGCTTCGTGCCGAGCACGGTGATGTCGAGCGTGCCGCGAACCGGACCGTTCGGCGCGCCCCCGCGCGTGACCTCGACGAGGTAGTTGCCGCGCTTGAGCGACTTGAGCGAGAGCTGCTCCTTCTCGTTGCTGCTCGCGTCCGCGACGACGACATCGGTGCGGCCGCCCATCCACGACACGCGCTTGCCGTCAGGCGTCACGATCGAGAGATCGAGATCGACGTTGCCCTGCCAGCGCGCGCTGACGACGAGGTCGCCGGTGATCCGCGGTGCGACCGCCGGAACGGCCGCGGCCTTCTCGGCGGCAGCGCGCGTGGCGTCATCGGGAAGCGCGCGAACGATCAGCCGTGCATCGCGCTCGCGGCCGACCGAGCGGAGGCAGCGCATCGTCGCGCCGGCGATGGCCATATCCTTGGGTGAGAGCGTCGCAAGCGAGATGCGGTGCGAGCAGGCCTGCTGCAGGCG
>JAYUYE010000867.1:0-3199 GCA_043752985.1 Myxococcales bacterium | reverse complement strand
ACGTAGTCGACACTCGGCGGTTCCGGGCCAACCGGGGGCGCCGCAGGCGTGCCGCAGGCGCCCGCGAGCAGGCTAATCAGTAAGGCCGATCGCGAGATAGACCTGAACGTCACGGGATTCGAGACCATACCCAATATCGAGTCCGAGGAGGGGCAGGACGATCTGCCTTAGATACAGGCGCGTCCCGACGCCGACCGAATTCTTGAACGGGGCGAGCGCATCCTGCTGATCGCGCCGGGAGTCCGGCAGGTAATGGCGGTCGGGATTACTCGTGGTCAGGAACGTCACGTAGCCCGAATCGACAAAGCCGAGGCCGCGGAACGAAAGCCCCTGGATCGTGAACAGCGGGACGGAGTACTCGACGTTGAGCGAGCCACGGACGTCGCCGCGGAACTGGCCGTTGAGCCAGCCGCGCATCGAGGTCCCGCCCATCTGAAACTCCTGCTGAAACGGCAGGTGATGACCGTAGCCGCCGCCCATCTTCAAGATGAAGTTGTGGCGGTCGAAGATCTTCCATGCCTTGTAGAACGACGCGCCGACGAGCCAGTACGTGAAGTCCGAGCCCAGCGACGGGAGCCCCTGCTCGTACGACAGCGCGTACTTGTGACCGCTCGCGATGCCGTACCAGTTCGCGCGCCGATCAATGGTCAGGATGACCTCGTTCGAGACGTCGGTGCCTGCCTTGCCCGGCGCGGGGATCGCCTCGCCCTCGGCGATCCCGAGATCCGTCGCCGCCATCGTCAGATCACCTCCGGCGTACTTCAGCGACGGATCGTCGCTGAACAGGCTGTCCTTCGGATAGTTGACCTTCGCGCCGCGGAGCCGGCTATCGATCTTGACGCCGCGGAACAGCTCGATGCCGAGCTTCACGCCGGCGTTGAGGTAGTTGATCCGCGACTCACGAATCGGGTCGGGTTTGCTGATGTACGTGCCCGGCGCCTCGTATTCGTAGATGCGCGACTGCTTCAGATAGGTGTCGAACTGCGCGTAGAACCGCGTGCCGCCGATCGTCGGGATCACCCACGCGCCGATGAAGAACGTGTCACCCGTCGCGACCTGACCGTAGATCAGGAGCTTCTGATTGAGGCCGAACAAGTTGTTCTCGCCAAAGCCCACGCCGCCGCCGGTATTGGTCGGCTGGTTGTAGAACGCGGGCGCGATCACCCACGAGTGCTTGTCCTTGACGAGGATGTTGACCCGTACACCACCCTCGACCTTCGACCAGAACACCTCGACGTCCTTGAACAGGCCGCTCGACACGAGGTCGGTCTTGACCCGTTCGGTCATGTCGGGCGACCAGTCGTCGCCGACCTCGATCTTGGCGATCAGCTCGACGGTATCGGCTGTGGTCTTCTTGTTGTCCTCGACGATGATCTGCTTGATCACCTCGGCGGACGCGGCACCGGCCGACAGGACGAGCGCGAGTAATGCGAACGCGATCTTCGCCACGCCAGAAGTATGGCACGACGAGGCCACCACTCGCTCACGGTGCACGGTCGATCACAGTCCAAACTCCACGTGGTACCAACGAGCCATGAATCCTGCCGAGGTCGCCACGGCGCTCCTGATCGAGCGCACCATCCAGAACAGCCCCGCCTACCGCAAGGTCGACGACACGCTCTATGTGATCAAACAAGGCTCGGCCTACGTGATGATCAGCGTCGTCCCCTGGGGGGACAACAAGGCGATGGTGCGCTGCACCGCGCAGCTCGTGAAGGGGATGGACGTCGACGGCACGCTCGCGCTCCAGCTCCTCGAGCTCAACGCCCACCTCCGGTTCGGCGCGTTCGCCTACGACCCCGGTGAGCACACCGTGATCTTCACGCACACGATCCTCGGCGGCACGACCCTCGACCCCGAGGAGCTCACCGCGACGCTCCGCGATGTCGCGCTGATCGCCGACGAGTACGACGACAAGCTGGTCAAGAAGTACGGCGGCCAGCGAATGATCGACCTCCTCGAGGAGGCCGCGATGGAACGGATCATGGACAAGGATCCGGCCAGCTTCAACTTCGACGACTGAGAGCAATCACATGGCCTCGCACGACGACCCAACCCTTGGCTTCGGCACGCGTGCGATTCACGCCGGCCAGGCTCCCGATCCCACGACCGGCGCCGTGATGACGCCGATCTACTACACCTCGACGTACGCGCAGTCCGCCCCCGGCGTGCACAAGGGCTTCGAGTACTCGCGCACGCACAACCTGACCCGGTTCGCACTCGAGGCGAACCTCGCTTCGCTCGAGGGTGGCGTCGGCGGACTGTGCTTCGCGTCGGGTCTTGCGGCGACCGCAACGCTGCTCCAGCTGTTCGACACCGGCACCCACGTCATCGCGTGCGATGACCTCTACGGCGGAACGTTCCGCCTGTTCGACAAGGTGTTCCGTCGGCTCGGCTTCGAGTTCACCTACGTCGATCCACTCGGCGGAGCCGCCGCGGTCCAGGCCGCGATGCGCCCGACCACCAAGCTCGTCTGGATCGAGACGCCGACGAACCCGATGCTCAAGCTCGTCGACATCGCGGCCGTCGCGCAGGTCTGCAAGACCAACGGCGTCCTGCTCGCCGTCGACAACACGTTCATGACGCCGTATCTCCAGCGCCCGCTCGAGCTCGGCGCGGACATCGTCGCGCACTCGATGACGAAGTACCTCAACGGGCACTCCGACGTCGTCGGCGGCGCGCTGATCGTCAAGGACAAGGCGCTGCTCGACAAGCTCGCATTTCTCCAGAACGCGGCTGGCGCGGTGATCTCGCCGATGGACAGCTTCCTGGTCATGCGCGGTACCAAGACGCTGCACATCCGCATGGATCGCCACGAGCAGAACGCGCGGACGCTGGCGAGCTGGCTCGCCTCCCATCCGCAGGTCGAGCGCGTCATCTACCCCGGCCTCGAGTCGCACCCGCAGCACGCGCTCGCGCGGTCACAGCAGCGCGGCTTTGGCGGCATGATCAGCTTCGTGATCAAGGGCGGCCTCGACGAGTCGGCGCGGTTTCTGTCCGCGTGCCAGATCTTCACGCTCGCCGAGTCACTCGGTGGGGTCGAGTCTCTGATCGAGCACCCCGCGATCATGACGCACGGAAGCATCCCGGTGGAGACCCGGAACAAGCTCGGCATCGTCGATGGCTTCATCCGGATCTCGGTCGGCATCGAGGACATCAGCGATCTGCAGGGCGACCTCGAGCGCTCGTTCCACGCGGC
>JAYUYE010000866.1:0-3200 GCA_043752985.1 Myxococcales bacterium | reverse complement strand
TCATCGCAGACGATCGGCTGCATCGTGGTCGCGCTCTGGACCAGGGTCCCCGGGCTCGCGAGCATGGCGTACACGATCCGCGCGATCAGGTTGTCGTCGAGGCGCCAGACATCGAAGCCCGCCGCGGTGAGCTCATCTCCGAGCGTGCGCTCGACGAAGAAGTGCATGAATGCGTTGAACACCGCCGTGGCTGCCGAGTCGGTCGACGTCGCGAACGTCCAGCTCGCGAGTAGGGTCCGGGCCTGGATGAGCCGGGCACGATCGCCGGGTGTGAGGCTCGTGACATACGGCGCGAGATCGGTCGGAGCACCACTCGGATCCTCGATCCGATTCAGGGTCGCGGTCAGGTATGGCGTCAGCCTGGTACCCATCGTGGACTTGGTGTCGTGCTGCATCCGAGCCATGTCTTCGACGGTGATCGGAAAGCCGTTCGTCGTGATCATCTCGGCAATCCGTTCGTGCCGGACTCCCGCCGCGTACGTGACGCCGACGTAGAGAACGTTGCCGTCCGCGTCGTGCTGGTTCAGCGGATCTCCATCGAACGTGGCGCCGACGGGATCCGCGTTCGCGCTGACGAGGTAGTCGCGCGGCGCGGTCGGATTGATCGCATGCGGCACGTAGCGTGACGACATCATCCCGGTCCACTCGGCGCCTTCGGGAGGCAACACGAAGAACGGAGCAAGGCCGGTCGGGTTCGTCACGGCATTCCACGTGTACGCAGCAGGCTGGCGTACGGGCACATCCGCGTGCGTGGTCCAGCCGATGTTCTTGCTGCTGTCGATCATCGTCCAGTTCTGGCTGCCATAGCCGAAGTCGTGGAGCGCCTGAAAGCCCTCGTCGATGCTGCGTGCGTGTCCGAGGTTCCACAGCGCGCGGATCTCGTAGGTCGGGACGTACCCGGTGTAGCGGACCGACATGGCGGCCCCCGGTGTGCGCGGCACGAGGTCGTGGGTCGTCTTGTCGATCGTCGGGATGATCGGGCCGTGGTGCGGCACGACCTCGTAGGTCACCATCTTGGTCTGGGTGATCGTTCCGAGTGCGCCGATCTTGATCTCCTCGGTGAACGTCTCCAGCGGGACCTGCGCGCCGCCAAACGTCACGCAGCTCCGGCTGCCGCACGGTGTGACGTTCTCGAGATAGACGTCGTTGACGTCGTGCTCGCTCACCGTGCCGGACCACGCGACGTCGCCGTTGGTCCCCAGGATGACGCCCGGGATTCCGGGGAACGTCACGCCGATCACGTCGACCGTTCCGCCAACCGGGTCATCCGGGGACGCGGTGATCATGAGGTGCGTCGGATAGAAGATCGAAGGATTCGGCAGCTGGAGGTGCTGGTCGCTCGCGAGGATCGCCGGGCCGCCCGTGTAGCCAGGGCCAACTGCCCAGTTGTTCGAGCCTGCGAACGGTTGCATGAACGCATGAGGACCGAGCGCGCCGAAAGCACCGGTGCGAATCCCGCGGGCGAAGAACCGCTGCGCATTGTCGAGTACGCCCTGCGGCACCGTCGGTCGCTTCGGCGCGCCGCTGGCCGCGCCAGGCTTGCGGCGCCTACCGGCGTCGGATCGCGTGCCGGTATCGACGAGGTTCGGGAAGCCCTCGATCGTCGGAATCTGACCAATCGGCGTGAACTTGAGCACGTCGCGTGAGATGCCGCGGCGCGCGAAGGCGGCGGGGTTTGCTGCGGTCGCTTCCTCGAACGTCGCGCGCAGCTTCTGATCGAGCTCGGTCGCGTCGAGCTCGAACGGTGTGGTCCACGACAGCGCAAACGCCTGGAACCGGCCGAGCACGAGCGAATCGACCGGATCCCACGCAACGAACCGCGAGGCGTCGAAGCTCGCAAGCAGGTTGTCGTCGAGGACCCAGGCGCCGGTCGGGTTGGCTTCGCTGCGAACCTGGGCGGCGTACGCGTTGACCCCATCGGAGAACCGCTGGAGCAGCAGCACGACCTGTTTGTCGTCGTCGCGTTCGGACGCGAGCAGGCGCTGCCAGGTCTCGCGCGCGAGCGGCTTCATCCGATGCATCCGCATCTCGAGATCGGTGTCGATGACATCCGGATCGAGCGCGCCGAACAGCTCCGATAGCGTTCCCGCGCCGAACCGGCGGAGGATGTCCATCTGCGGCAGCCGGTCATGGGCCATCACGTAGCCCTGGGCGAACGCGGCGTCCGCGACGGTCTGCGCGCTGATGTGCGCGATGCCAAACGAGTCTCGCGCAACGTGAACCGGCTTGCTCACGCCGACAATCAGGTCGAGATCGAGCCGGAGGTTGTCAAATGGGCCGACGACTGTATCGTCGCCGCATCCGGCGAGGAGCGCGGTCACTACGACGACGGCACGGATCATGTCGCGGACCATACCGGAAAAAATCCCGCCGAGTACGATGTCCAGGATGTCGCCCGATCACCTGTTCCTCCGCGCGTGCCGACGTGAACCCGTCGAGCGCACTCCGATCTGGATGATGCGTCAGGCCGGGCGCTACTTGCCGGCATATCGCGCGGTGCGCCAGCGCGCCTCCTTCCTCGATCTGTGCCGCAACCCGGACCTCGCCTGCGAGGTCACCCTGCAGCCGATCGACGAGTTCGGGTTCGATGCAGCGATCCTGTTCTCCGACATCCTGATCACGTTGCCGCCGATGGGGCTCGAGGTCGCCTTTCCGGAATCCGGTCCCAAGATCGCGACGCCGATCCGGACCCGCGCGGCGATCGATGCCCTTGCCGTGCCCGATCCCGAGGACGCGCTGCCTTACTCGCTCGAGGCGATTCGCAAGATCAAGAAGGCGCTGAACGGCCGCGTACCGCTGATCGGCTTTGCCGGCGCACCGCTGACGATGCTGACCTACGCGGTCGAAGGCGGCGGCTCCAAGGACTATCCGAACACCAAGAAGCTGCTCTACGGAGATCCCGAGTCGGCGCACGCGCTTCTCGACAAGCTCGCGCGCATGTGTGCGGCCTTCCTCGAGGCGCAGGCCGCGGCCGGTGTCGACTGCGTGCAGATCTTCGACAGCTGGGGCGGCATCGTGTCGCCCGGCGACTTCCGCGAGTACCCGCTGCGCTACGCCAAGCGCGTGATCGAGATCCTGCGGGCATCGCCGACCTTCGCGCAGCGCAACATTCCGATCATCTACTTCGTCAACGGCTGCGCGCCGTACCTCGATGACTACGCGTCGAGTGGCGCCGACGTGCTCGGCGTCGACTGGCGCGT
>JAYUYE010000865.1:0-3204 GCA_043752985.1 Myxococcales bacterium | reverse complement strand
CAGTTCGAGAACGGAAGGAAGAGCGACAAGCTTGCGGTGATCGCGCTGTCGTTCACGAGGAATCGTTCGTCGAGCAGCTCCTGGCGGAACGTGCGGTTGCGGGCATCGACCCGGAACGCCACGGCCTGCCCGAGGAACAGTTTAATCCCGAAGCCGATCACGCCGGCAGCGCCGCGGCTGGTCTTCGAGTCGATCACACCGACGCCGAGGTCGGCATGAAGGTCGAAGTGGATGATCGAGCCCCCGAGTCGCAGCTTGCCGTACACCGGGCTCCACACGAGCAGCGACTCGGCGAACAGCATCCGCGCGTAGGTGTCGGCGAGCACGACGCCGCGATCTGACTCGAGCGCGCGGATCAGATCGGCGTTCGCGTGGGTGTACCAGCCGGCGAACTCGACCGCGGTCTCGTCGGTCATGTGATAGGTGTACGAGCCGCCGACGAGGTACGTGCCCGACAACAGGTCGCTCGCGTAGTAGCCGCCGCCCGCGGTGATCTCGTGCCGGCCCTGCTTCACGAACAGGCGGTCGACGGCGCCGCGACGCTTGCGCTTGATGGCGAGCCGATCGGCGATCTCCTGGTCGATGCACATCGCCGTCGAGCCCGGCTGCTTGTCGACTTCGGGGGGCAGCCCGCCAATCTTCGCGACCTTCTTGTCGATCGCGCGCGTGCCGTCGGCGGCCGCCGTCGAGGCGAGCAGGGAAACGATGAGGATCGCGGTGCGCATCACAGCCCCGTCGGGATCCACACGGCGAGACCGATCGTCGTGACGAGGTTGTTGGTGTAGCGGGTCTCGCCGGCGATCTCCTGCACGGCCATCAGGTCACGGGCGTCGAGCCGGATCGTCACGGCCTTGGTGACGAACAGATCGATCGCCATGCCAGCGTCGAAGGAGAGGCCCTGGACAGCGTCGTGGATCATCCGGCCGCCACCGGCGAAGAACATGATGTCGGTGTGGACGATGCCGCCGCCGAGCTTGAGCTTGGCGTGAATCGGGGACCACATCAGGTTCGCCATCGCGACGTATGCCATGCCGGGGTCGAAGCGGTCGTCGCCGAAGAACTTGTTGAGCGGCGCGTCGAGGTCGAGCGTCAGTGGCACGAGGTCGAATTCGGCGGTGACGCCGAGATCCTCGGTGAAGAAGTAGCCGAGCGAGCCACCGGCGATCCAGCTTGACGACGTCAGGTCACCGCCGTAGAGGCCGCCGCGCGCGACGAGGACGAGCTTGTTGTCCTTCTGGAAGTCGCGCTTCTGCACGCCGCGCGGCTTGAGCTCGGCGCCGAGCTGGTCGCGGATCGACTGGTCGAGACACGACGGCAGCGGGGCCTCGGACGGCTTCGTCGGGCCTGCCGGAGGCACCGTCGCGGCCGAGGTGGTGGCCGGCTGCGCGGCGGCGGGCGACGCCGTGGCCCACGCCACAGCAAACGCAGCGAGTGCGAATCCCCCGATCAAACGCGGCACCTGCGCAAAGGTATCCTTGTTCGCGAGCACGAACAATTGCCCGGGGCGCGATCCGGGATCCCGGCGCACTGCGCCGCTGATCGATGTACGATCGCTTGCGATGGAGCACCTGACCGGGACGCGGATCCGTCGCGAGGCGACGCCGGCCACGGTCAATCTTCGGCGGTGCAAGCTCGTCGTGATCAAGGGCGCCCAGCGCGGCACCGAGTTCGTGGTCGCCGGCGACGTGTTCCGCGTCGGCAAGGCGCCCGAGAACGATCTCGTGCTCGCCGACGAGACCGTGTCGCGCGTCCACTTCGAGATCGCGCGCGATGCGAAGGGCTACCTCGTCCGCGACATGAAGAGCACGAACGGCACGTTCCTCGATGGTGCGGAGGTCAAGGAAGCGTACCTCCGCGCGGGCTCGGTGATCGGCCTCGGCGCGTGCGAGCTCAAGTTCACGCCGTTCGAGGAGCGCATCGAGATCCTGCCGAGCGAGAAGGAGTCGCTCGGCGAGATGGTCGGGAAGTCCGCCGCGATGCGCGAGATCTTCGGGCTCGTCGAGAAGATCGCGCCGACCGACGCCACCGTCCTGATCGAGGGGGAGACCGGCACTGGCAAGGACATGATCGCGCGCACGCTGCACCAGCTGTCGCCGCGCCACGCCAATCCGTTCATCGTGGTCGACTGCGGAGCGGTCGCCGGCACGCTGATCGAGAGCGAGCTGTTCGGTCACGAGAAGGGTTCGTTCACCGGCGCGGTCGCCGCGCGGCAGGGCGCCTTCGAGCTCGCGTCCGGCGGCACGGTGTTCCTCGACGAGCTCGGCGAGCTCTCGCTCGATCTCCAACCCAAGCTCCTGCGGGTGCTCGAGCAGCGCGAGCTCCGCCGCGTCGGCGGAACCAAGACGATCAAGGTCGACCTCCGGGTGATCGCGGCGACCCGCAAGGATCTGCGCTCCGAGGTCGAGAAGGGAAAGTTTCGCGAGGATCTCTACTTCCGGCTCAACGTCGTGCCGATCACGGCGCCGTCCCTGCGCGAGCGCCGCGAGGACATTCCGCTCCTCATCGACTCGATGCTCGCGAAGCTCGGCACGTCGACGGCCGGTGTCAGTGGCGTCGAGCTCTCCGAGCAGACGCGCGCCGCGCTGATGGCGCACGACTGGCCGGGGAACGTCCGCGAGCTACGCAACGTCATCGAGCGCGCGCTCGCTCTCGGCGCAGATCCGGGGATGCTCGTCGCGCCGCTCGGCACCGCGGGCCCGGCGAAGGGCGCAGCGCTGCGCGACGGCCTCGAGTTCGAGCCGGGCATGTCGTTCCGCGACACCAAGGAGAAGTGGAACGAGCTGTTCGAGCGGCGCTACCTGACGTGGCTGATCACGCGCGCCGACGGAAACATCTCCAAGGCCGCGCGAGACGCGGACATGGATCGCAAGTACCTCCACAAGCTGCTGCGGAAGTACGGCATCTCCGTCGAAGGCGCCGACGACGACAACTGAGCTTCGCGGGGCTCTCGGCGCGAACTCAGCGGCGAATCTCGTGGCGAAACGTGCGAAGCGCGGCGTGGTGGTCTGGCTGCGTGGCGTAGTACGCGATCCGGGTCAGGTCGACTTCGGGGAGTACCTCGCTCGCCGCGATCAACTCGTCGCGATCGCCGCGCAATGCGAGCACTTTGAACTGGCCGGTCTCGAACAGCCACGCCTCGCGAACGCCCAGGCCGCGATAGACCTCCAGCTTGTCGATCGCGCCGTGAGTGATGATGACCTCGAG
>JAYUYE010000864.1:0-7916 GCA_043752985.1 Myxococcales bacterium | reverse complement strand
CGAACTCGGAGATCGTGAACTTGGTGCCCGGGGCCGCACCCTGGCTGATCGGGATCGACGAGTTCAGCGAGCTCGCGTCATTGATCGTCGCGGCCGTGACCTCGCAGGGCGTGGGACCCGAACCCTTGAAGTTGGGGCGGCAGCGATTGAGGTAGATGATCGGCGACACGGCGGCGTGCGGCTTCACGATCTGCAGCGCTTCGGACGGCGTCGGCACGACCGGGAAGATCGGGCCGGTCAACAGGTCAACGCCGATGTCCTGGTTCGCAGGTCCAGTGGTCGTGGTGGGCTCGGCCCGGACGGCGGTCGAGATCAGGGTCACGGCGACGAACGCCAGCGCAGGCACGGTGCGGATCATGTGCACGGCGATACTACAAACCGGCGTCCGCGGTCAGCAGCATTCGTCACGCGGCTCGCCCGCAGCCCCAACACGCTCCAACAGAGTGAGATGGCGACGTTATCGGCGGCGTCGCCGGCGCAGCAGGAGCGCCAAGATCGCGGTCGAGACGCCCGCGTGAACCCAAGGTCCGGTGGTCCCCGAACCCACGCTGCAGCAGCCGCCATCCTCGACGAAGCAGATGCCAGCACCCTCCCCGGCCGCGAGGCAGATCAGGCCGTTGCCGCAGCTGTTGGTGCCGGCGGGATCACACGGCTCGGTGCAGATCTGGAGGTCGGACGTGCCGCGACACAGCCCGCTCTTGCAAAACTGGGCATACGGACACTCGTCACCGAGCTCGCCCGCAGGTGGCTCCCAGAAACACTTACCCTCCTCGCACTTCTGCCCGGTCGCGCAGGTCGATGCGGACTGGCACGGCGCACCCTTGGTGACCGTGACGATGTTCGAGTCGGTGAACGCGCCGAGGTCGTCGTACGCACGGAGCTGGACGTCGAGAATGCTATCGGGGACGCTGGCCGGAACCTGCATCGAGTAGGTGCCCGGCATCGCCTGGCCGGTCGTTCCGAACGGCAGGCCGGGCACGTCCGTCCAGGCCGCACCATTGAGCCGGAGCTCGACGCGGCGCACGCCGCGCCTGGACCCGGCGGTACCACCGACCGTGGTGGTGAAGCCGGTCGTCGTGGTTGGCAGCGTCAGCAAGACGGTAGGATCGCCGGTGATCGGCGTGCCGTCACCGAACACGGTGCGCAGCTTCTGGTGGGAGTTCTGCGTGGGTCCGCACCGGCACGGCCGCGGAGCGTTCTCGCCACAGGTCGCGCTCTGGTTGCGGAAGAACCGCTGGCCACCGCAGTCGACGCGATAGGTCATGGGATCGCTGCACGCGGAGCGACCGTCGCTGAACGCGTACTGGTGATCGAGCCCGAACGCGTGCGCGCTCTCCTGTGAGACCGTCCAGCACAAGGTCTGGACGCGCGACGGATCGACGAGTGAGTGCTGGTTCGCGAACGAGAACGAGATCACGTTGTTCTGCGGGCTGCAGTCACCGGCGAGCGGTGCGATCCCCAGGATGTCGTTGCCCTGCCCGACGTTGCCCGGCCGACCGGCGAGGACCGCGAGGTGGTACTGCCCGCTCGACGGGCGCACGTCGGTCACGGTGATGGCGAACGGCGAGTAGACCTCCTTCACGCACTGCACGACCGCGTTCCACTCGGCGTCGGCGAGCGTGCCGGTCATTCCCTCGGAGTTGACGAACTCGTCGATCGTCGCGTCGGAGACGGGGATTGTCGACGTTGAATTCGCGGCGTCGTTCGCGCCCTTCTTGATCCGGCAGCCGCCGCGGCAGCGCTCGAGGACGAGCGTGTCGGAGAGCGCGGCGTGTGGCGTGGCCGGAACCACGACGGTGACCCGGCGCCCGGGCTCGCCCGCGACAGTGAGCGGCGCGCCGGTCGGGCTCCCGACGGTCGGGCTGGCCAGCGTCGAGCTGACGAGGGCGAGCAGGATCAACGCACCACGAACGCCCATGCCTCTCCAGTAGAGCACAGGGCCCCTCATTGGAGATCGATGTTGGAACGCGGCGCCTCGCGGCGGCCGACGATCCGGGGTGACAGGTTCAACACCCCCTCCGCCCAGCCGACCTGGACCTCGACATCGAGCTGCTCGGAGCCGCTCGGGAACCGGATCCGGACGACCGCGAGCTCGAGGCACAGCCGCAAGGAAGGGGAGCTCTCGCCGCTCGCGATCGCCGAGTGCGAGACGCCATCGGGGTTGACCGTGAGCCGGACCAGCATGTTCGCCTCGTTGTGCGGGTTGCCGAAGTCATCTCGTCGCTCGGCCCATTCGGCGAAGCAGCCATCGAAGATGCCCTCCGAATCGATCAGCGCCTTGTTGACCATGAACTGCTGCGACGGATTCTTCGGTCGGGCTCCCGCGCCGACCTGCGGCGGTGTCGTCTTGACCTGCAGGACGTTCACCTCGTTGATCAGCTTCTGGATCTGCTCGTCCTTCTCGGCGAGCTCCTTCTTGAGCCGCGGCAGATCGACCGTGCGCTCCTCGAGATCCTTGATCAGCTTGCGGCGCTCCTTGTCGAGCTGGTTGATCTGCACCTTGAGGTGGTTGATCTCCTCGAACAACAGCCCGCGGTCGTCGGGTTTCTCCGGCGCGGGGTCCTGCTGCGCCACGACCGCGGCCGCTGCGCCCGTGACGAGCAACAGCCCGCCGAGCGCGAACGCCACCGCGCGCGCGGAGATCCGGGGCGCCGGCGGTACGAGCTCGCCCATCAGCTGCGCCATCGTCGGCCACCGCTTCGTGCGATCGCGCTCGAGGCCGCGCGCGACGGCCCGGTTGATGTTCGTCGGCACGCGCGTGTTCTCGGGCGGCGGCAGCGCTTTGTCGCCCTTCTCGAGCATCGACACGCTCGTCGAGCCGAGCAGCGGATGCTCACCGTACAGCGCCTCGTGGAGCGCGACGCAGAAGCTGAACTGATCGGAGCGCGCGTCGATGTCGGGACCGGTCAGCTGCTCGGGCGGCATGTAGCGCGGCGTGCCGAGCACCGTGCCGGTCGCGGTCAGCTGAGCGTTGAGCGCGGTCGGCATCTGCGGCGTCACGCCGCGGCCGGATTCCTCGTCGAGGTGAGCGATCAACGAGCGCGCGAGGCCGAAGTCGGTGACGCGGACGCGCCCGTCACCCCCGACGAGGACGTTGTCGGGCTTGAAGTCGCGGTGCAGGAGGCCGACCGAGTGCGCGGCGACCAGGCCTCGCGCTGCCTGGAGGAACACGTCGATGATCTCGCGCCACGTCCGGGGCCAGCGCTTGAGCCAGGTCGTGAGCGTGTCGCCCTCGACGAACTCCATCGCGATGTAGAGGTCGCCATCGTCGGTGGTGCCGACGTCGTAGACGCCGACCACGTTGGGGTGCGAGAGCTGCGCGATCGCTTGGGCCTCGCGCTGGAGCCGCTTGCGGGCATCCTTGGTCGCGAGCTGGAGCCCCGAGCGCAGGAGCTTGAGCGCGACCTTGCGATCGAGCTGCGGATCGTAGGCGGCAAACACCACGCCCATGCCGCCGATCCCGAGCGTCGACAGCACGAGATAGCGGCCGACCCGATCCCCGACGGACAGGGTCTTCCTCGGGATCAGCTCGGCGACCTGCGAGGCGGTCAGCTTCTCGTGCGGGACCGTCTTGATGTTGGAGTCCGCGATCGCGTCCTGGGCCATCGCAGCGACGAGCGCGCGGCAATCTCGGCACCCGGCGAGGTGGCCTTCGACCCGGGCAAGCAGGCTGGGAGGAAGCGCCCCCGAGACGAACTCGGAGACCGCATTGTCGTCGAGGCACTGCACCGGGTCCTCGAGGGTAGCAAAGCGCTCCTGGCAAACCGTTGAAATGCTATGACGTCTCGCTGGGGTCAACCGGCCCTTGCAATGGCCGGCGGTACAAGGTAGCAATCCCGCGCGTTTACCTTCTCCTGGGAGTTCGTCACGTGTTCACCGACCTGTCCAAAGTCCGCAACATCGGAATCTCTGCTCACATCGACAGCGGCAAGACCACGCTGACCGAGCGAATCCTCTATTACACGGCGCGCATCCACGCGATCCACGAGGTCAAGGGCAAGGACGGCGTCGGCGCCAAGATGGATTCGATGGAGCTCGAGCGCGAGCGCGGCATCACGATCCAGTCGGCCGCCACGTTCTGCCAGTGGCCGCCCGACGCCAAGGCGAAGGCCATCATGTCCGTCCCTGGCTCGCCGATCACCGATCAGCACCACATCAACATCATCGACACCCCGGGCCACGTCGACTTCACGATCGAAGTCGAGCGCTCGCTACGCGTCCTCGACGGCGCGATCATGGTGCTGTGCGGCGTCGCCGGCGTGCAGTCGCAGAGCTACACGGTCGATCGCCAGATGCGCCGGTACAAGGTCCCGCGCATCGCGTTCGTCAACAAGCTCGACCGCACGGGCGCGAACCCGTTCCGCGTCCGTGACCAGCTGCGCGAGAAGCTCAAGCTGCATCCGGTCCTGATCCAGCTGCCGATCGGTCTCGAGGACAAGCTCGAGGGCGTCATCGATCTGATCGAGATGGTCTCGTTCAAGTTCTTCGGCGACAACGGCGAGCAGATCGAGCGCGGCCCGATCGATGCCGACATGGTCGAGCAGGCGCAGACCGCTCGCGACGAGATGCTCGACCAGCTCTCGATGGTCAATGACGAGCTCACCGAGGCGATCCTCGAGGACAAGGTCACCCCGACCCTGCTCCGCAAGTGCCTCCGCGATTCCACGATCGCGCTCAAGTGCACGCCGGTCATGCTCGGCTCCGCCCTCGGCAACAAGGGCGTCCAGCTCCTGCTCGACGGCGTCTGCAACTTCCTCCCCGAGCCGCGCGATGTCGAGAACATTGCTCTCGACCTCTCGAAGGAAGAGGAGCCCGTCGTCCTGCCATGCGACCCGAAGCAGCCGCTCGTCATGCTCGCTTTCAAGCTCGAGGATGGTCGGTACGGCCAGCTGACGTACGTCCGGATCTACTCCGGCGAGGTCCGCAAGGACGACTTCATCGTCAACTCGCGCAACGGCAAGAAGGTCAAGGTCGGCCGGCTCGTGCGCATGCACTCCGACGACAAGGAAGACATCGTCGAGGCCAGCGCGGGCGACATCTGCGCGCTGTTCGGCATCGACTGCAACTCCGGTGACACGTTCACAGACGGCACTGTGAACTACGCGATGACGTCGATGTTCATCCCGAGCGCCGTGATCTCCGTCGCCATCAAGGCGAAGGACTCCGGCTCCGAGATCAACATGAGCAAGGCGCTCAACCGGTTCACACGTGAGGATCCGACGTTCAAGTGCTGGGTCGATCCCGAGTCGAACGAGACGATCGTCGCCGGCATGGGCGAGCTCCACCTCGACGTCTACATCGAGCGCATGAAGCGCGAGTACAAGGCCGAGGTCGTCACCTCGCCGCCCCAGGTCGCGTATCGCGAGACGATCGGCCAGCGCGTCGAGTTCAACTACACGCACAAGAAGCAGACCGGTGGCTCGGGCCAGTACGGTCGCGTTGCGGGTTATGCCGAGCCGTTCGATGGCGACTTCGAGTTCGCCGACGAGATCAAGGGCGGCGCGATTCCCCGCGAGTTCATCCCGTCCTGCGAGAAGGGCTTCAAGTCCATGATCGCGAAGAGCCCGCGCCTCGGCGTGCCGGTCGTCGGCCTCCGCGTCGCCCTCAACGACGGTCAGTCGCACGCCGTCGACTCGAGCGATAACGCGTTCCAGGAAGCCGCCCGCGGTGCATTCCGCGAGTTCTTCACGCGCGCCAAGCCCAAGATTCTCGAGCCGATCATGAAGGTCTCGATCGAGGGCCCGGCCGAGTTCGCCGGCAACATGCTGTCACTGATCATGCAGCGCCGCGGCATCGTCCTCGGCTCCACGGAGGAGGACGGCAACTCGCGCGTCGACGCCGAGGTTCCGCTCGCGGACATGTTCGGCTTCTCGACCCCGCTCCGCTCGGCGACGCAGGGCAAGAGCGAGTTCACGATGGAGTTCGCGAAGTACTCCGAGGTCCCGAACGCCATCGGCGAGGAGCTGCTCGCGAAGGCCAAGAAGGCGAAGGAAGAAGCCTCGAAGCGCTGAGACGGTGTAGCGTCTCGCGGACCCCGGCGCGCTCCTGCCAGAGCGCGCCGGTTCGCGTTTCGGCTCCGGACGTCCGACGTCCATCAACCCTCTCCGGGTGATGGCCAAGCGACAGAGTCGGTTCGCTGATCGGGTCGCGTTGCCCACCGTGGCAGGCTGCACGTATCCTCTTAAGCCGCCGGGGCACCACGAAGGGTGTGGAGCTGCGGGACCCGATCAGCCGAAGCTGACGGTCAGCCGTCGCTGCGGCGGCCGATCACCGCGCGGTAGCCGGCCAGCAGGATCAGCGATCCAATGATGGAGGCGATGATCCCGGCAGCCTCGTTGTGAGCGTACCAGCCCAGCGAGCGGCCAAGGAAGCCGGCGATGAACGAGCCGGCAACACCGATCAGCATCGTGATCAGAATGCCGCCTGGGTCCTTGCCCGGCATGATGGCCTTCGCAAGTGCGCCGATAACGAGACCGATGATGAGCATCCATAGAATGTGCATGCTCGGGGATACTGCGTGATGCGTGCCGAATCTCGCAACTCGCCCAGAGAGCTACCCGGGGCCTACCCCGGCGCTGGAACCAGCGTAGCTGCGCGCCACGGCACATTTGCGCACAACCCGCTCGCTCCTCAGGCGCTGAACAGCTCGGCCAGCCAGGGCTCGAGATCACGCGCGGCGGCAGCGAGCGCATCGCGCGTCTCCGCGCTGATCGGATGCGGCTCCTTGTCGTAACAGCACACCGTGCCGAACATCGTTCGGTCCGCGCGGAACAGCGGCACTCCAATGTAACGCGCGAGGTCATCGCGCCGCGAGTGGTCCGAGGTTCGCGGATCCGTCGCGGCATTCTCGACGACAAACATCTCGCCAGTGTCGCGCACGAGCACGCAATACGAAGCATGCATCGGCAACCCGAGCGGGAACGGATCGATCTTCGGACGGTCGCGGTCGTAGGTCCAGATGCTGGTCAGCGTGTCGTCCTCGGCGAACCGCAGCAAGGACGTGAAGCGACATCCGGACGCCGTGCTCAGCCGGGCCAGTGCAGATCGCAGCTCGGCGCTCGGGCGTTCCTGCGCCGGCGCGGTGCCGGCCCGGTGGTCTTGTTCGCACAGCGTGGCGAGCGCGATGATGATCTCGGGGAGCTTCGTCGGCTTGCGGAGGAACTTCTCGAAGGTCGCCTTGGCGCGGCCCTCGGCCGGTAGTCCTGCGACGCCGCTGAGCGCAGCTGCCGGGATGGTCCGGAGCCGCGGGTTCGCCCGCAGCACCTCGAGGAATCGGTAGCCGTCCACGCCGGGCAGCTGGAGATCGCAGAGCAGCACGTCGGGACGCCACGCTTCGAGCATCGTGAGAGCAGCCTCCGCACTATCGGCGGTCCGGACGTCGGCGCCAACCGCGCCCAGCCCGAGCGCCAGGAGATCGAGCGTGTCCGGGTCATCCTCGACCACGAGCACGGAAATCCCCTTGAGCGCGCGTGCCATCTGCATCGGATCCGCTTACCACATCAGGCACTCCGCGCCTATCGCGTGCGAGAATGCTCCGTGCTTTCCGAACCCGAACCGCCTCGCAGACCGACCGCGATCCGGATCGACATCTCGCTGCGCACGATCGTCTACGTCCTTCTGGCGGTGGCCTCGGTCTGGGTGATCGCGAAGCTCACGTCCGTGCTGATCGTCGTGGTCGTCGCCTTGATCCTGGTCGGCACCATCGAACCCCTCGTGGCCTGGCTCGAGAAGCGCGGCCTCGGACGCAGCCTCGCGCTCGCGCTCGTGTTCGTGGTGTTCGCCCTGACCTTGGTCGGTCTGATCATCCTCACGGTGCCGCCGCTCATCTCGCAGCTCTTCCAGTTGATTTCCGATGCCCCGCACAGTCGCGACAAGCTCGTGGCCTGGCTCTCGGGATTCGATGGCACCAAGTCGCT
>JAYUYE010000863.1:0-3208 GCA_043752985.1 Myxococcales bacterium | reverse complement strand
CGCAGCTCGTGATCGCGAATCAGGAAGAGAACACCCGCCCCGCGCTCGAAGCCCTCGCGGCGGCGCGCATCCCTGTGCTGGTCTCGCTGCCGCGCACCGTGAAGCAAGGCATCGCGCACGTCGCCCGGCTCGCGCGGATCATCGGCGTCAAGGACGCGGGACCCGGTCGTGCGCTGATCCGGCGCGGTTACCAGCTCGCGGGCCCAGGAGCGAGCGGGCCGGATTCACTCCGGCCCGTGACCGGCCGGCGCGCGTTCATTCCGATCTGGATGGATCCACTGATGACCCTCAACGCCGACACGTTCGGCTCCGACGTCCTCGCATCCGTCGGCGTCGGCAACGTGTTCGGCGACCGACTCCGGCTGTACCCGCTGGCGGCGGATCTTGGAAAGGAAGCACCGCAGGATGCCGGCGCGCGCGACGTGCGCTATCCGCGCGTCACGCTCGACGAGGTCCGCGCGCGGAATCCCGAGCTGGTGATCCTGTCGGACGAGCCGCACGCGTTCTCGGCCGAGGATGAGGCGGTCCTGCGTGGCGCACTGCCGACCGCACAGGTCGTGCGGGTCAGCGGCAAGGATCTGTTCTGGTACGGAGCGTGGACGTTCGATGCGCTCGATCGTCTCGCGGCTCAGCTCGCGGCTTGACAGAGGCGGCGGCGCAACCCTGCCGCGAAGCGATCTGCGGCGCCCGGCTGGCGCGCGAAGAACAGGGACGGCTCGACGAGCTCGAGCTCCATCACCATTGGATTTCCGTCGTCATCGCGCGCGAGGTCGACGCGGCCGTAGAGGATCTTGTCCACCACCGGTGCGAGCGCAGCGTCCGCGACGATCCGCTCCTCGCGCAGGATCGGGAACGGACCCTCGACACGCTCGATGTCGCCGACGAAGCGTGGTGCTTTGCGGATCGCATGCGAGAGCTCGCCGTCGATCCACACGAGCGAGCGCTCGCCGTAGCCTTCCACCGATGCAACGTACGGCTGGACCAGCGCGGCGCCGCGCGACGTCAGGGATGCGAGGTGCGCGTGCGGCGTGGGGTTGGTCGGCGGGCCGCCGATCGTGAACACGCGGGTGCCTATCGAGCCGGCCCCCACCTCGGGCTTGATCACGAGCCGCTGTGTTCCGATCTCGTCCGCGAGCTCGCCGAGGTCGACCGTGGTTCCGCGCTCGACGATCCGGGTGGGCACCGTGGGAACACCGCGCGCCGCGAGATCGACGAGGTAGCGCTTGTGAACGTTGCCGTGGACGATCGCCGGCGGATTCCACAGCGTCGACGTCTCGCTGACGCGGTCGACCCACGACAGGAATCCGACGACGTCGAGCGCGTAGTTCCACGTCGAGCGGAGAATCGTCGGGATCGGTGCATCCCAGTCGATCGTGGGATCGTCCCACGCGACGAGCTCGGCGGCGAAGCCGTGCGCGGCGAGGGCGATGGCGAGTGGCCCCGCGTCGACGTCGACCTCGGGCAGCGTTCGGCAGGTTGCGACGCGGAGCTTCATCAACCGATTGCCTGCTTCAAGTCGTCGAACAGATCATCCTCGTGCTCGAGCCCGACCGATAACCGCAGCAGATCAGCCGGCGTCGGTGTTCCGGCGCCCTCGACCGTGAACCGATGCTCGACGAGGCTCTCGACACCGCCGAGCGAGGTCGCTGGCACCCACAGCCGCAGCCGGTTGACGACGGCGAGAGCGGCGGGCGCCCCGCCCTCGATCTGGATCGACAGCATGCTGCCGTAGCCGCGCTGCATCTGCCGAACGGCGACCATGTGCTGCGGATGGCTGGCGAGCCCCGGGTAGCGCACCGTCACGCGCGGCAGCTCGAGCAAGCGTTCGGCGAGCCACGCGGCGGTCCGGCTCGAGCGCTCGACGCGCGCGAACAGCGTCCGCATCCCGCGCAGCAGGAGGAACGCCTCGAATGGACCGAGACACGCACCCTCGTCATGGCGCAACTGGGCGAGCTTCGTCCATGCGTCATCGAGCTTCGCGGTGACGAGCGCGCCGGCGAGAACATCGGAGTGCCCACCGAGGAACTTGGTCGCCGAGTGCATGACGAGGTCCGCGCCGTGCTCGATCGGTCGGGTGTGGACCGGCGTCGCTGCCGTCGAGTCGACCGCGAGCAGCGCACCCGCCGCGTGCGCGAGACTGGCGGCTGCCGACAGATCCGTGACCTCCCAGGTCGGGTTCGCCGGCGTCTCGACCCAGACGAGCCGGGTGACGCCGGGCCGGATCGCCGCCGCGAGCGCGCCGAGGTCAGAGGTGTCGACCAGGTCGAGCGCGACACCCCACGTGGCGCAGAACCGCTCGAGCCAGCCGCGCAACGCGAAGTACCCGATGCGCGGGCCGACGACGTGATCGCCGGGCTTGCACAGCGCACGAAACACCGCGGTTGCCGCCGCCATCCCCGACGCGAATATCAGCGCGCCAGCACCGCCTTCGAGTGCCGCGATCACGCGCTCCGCGTGGACCGGCGTCGGGTTCTCGTCGCGCGTGTAACCGGGGCCGCGCAGCTGGTAGCTCGCGTCACGTGCGTACGTGGTCGAGAGATGGATCGGCGGGACGATCGCGCCCGTCGCGTCATCGATCGCATGCAACGCCTGCGCGGCGAGCGTCTCGGGCTTCATGGTGAGCGCGGCTTGTCGGTCGGGAGCTGGAAGCCGTAACGCGACATGACCTCGCGACCCTCTCGGGTGTCGAGGAAATCGGCGAACCGGCGTGCCGCGTCGGCCTCCGCGCCCTTACCGCACACGACGAGCTTTTGATCTAGCGGCGCATACAGCGACGGATCGATCTTGAGCGACGTCCCTCCATCGGCAACCACCGCGAGCGACAGCGCGACGATCGCGGCATCGACATCACCGTTCTTCGCGATCAGCATCGTTGCCTGGATGTTCTCGCCGAGCACCATCTTGTCCTGGATCTTGGGCCACACACCCACGCTCTCGAGTGCTTGCCGCGCGGCGACACCGTACGGCGCGTGATCGGGGTTCGCGATTCCGATCCGCTTGAACTCGGGGCTCGCGAGGTCGGTCAGCGCCATCGGTGCCTGCTTGCCAGGCGCGGTCCACACGACGATCCGGCCCTGCGCGTACAGCCGTGACGTCGTGCCATCGCAGCGTCCGGCCGCGACCACCTGCTCGGCAAACGCCTTGTTCGCCGACGCGAACAGGAAGAACGGCGCGCCCTGCTCGATCTGCTTCGCGAGCAGACCACTCG
>JAYUYE010000862.1:0-3215 GCA_043752985.1 Myxococcales bacterium | reverse complement strand
GCGCGTTCTTGATCCTCACCGTTCTGATCGCGCGGATGTCCGCGACGGACGGTGCGGCGCACCAGATGGTGATCCATCTGGTCAACGTCTCGTTCTTGCCGGCGCACGCCCTCGCGGAGTCCGCGGCGGTGCTCGTCGGGCAGGCGGTCGGGGCGAACAAGGATCATCTCGTGCCGATCGTGGCGCGCCGCGCGTTCACGCTCGGCGCGGCCTACGCGTCGGTGTGCTGCGTGCTGTACGCGGTGCTCGGCGGCACGATCGCGCACGCGATGTCCGCGGGCGATGCCGCACTCGGCGAGCGCGCGACCACGCTCGTTTATGTCAGCCTCCTGTTCCTGGTCGCCGATGCGTCGAACGTGATCGCCCGCGGAGTGCTGCGCGGCGCGAGTGACGTGCGCTACGCGGCGATCGTCGGGATCGCGACCTCGTGGCTGACCACCCCTCCGCTCGCGTGGCTGCTCGGCGTCCACGCCGGGCTCGGTGCGGTCGGGGGCTGGCTCGGGCTGGCGATCGAGATCGTCGTCGGCGCATTCCTGTTCTGGTACCGGGTCCAGCGGGGTGGCTGGCGTCCTGCCGCGGCGAGGGCGCGGCGGCAGATCCACGGCGGCTGCGTGTAACAAGACTCACGGGAGGCCCCCGAGTTCGCCATTGATCTCCGGGGGCCCCCGCACCACTATCCGCGGATGCAGCGCGTCCTTGCCCTCATCGCCGGCGCCGGCTGTGCGTCCGGGACGAGCTCGATCTCGCAGGACGCGGCCATCGCAGATGCCGTCAGGAGCGACGCCGCGATCGACGCGCCGCTGATCGACGGTCGGCTGCTCGACGCGCCGATGCTCGACACGCCGATGCTCGACGCGCCGATGCTCGATGCGCCGATGCTCGATGCGCCGATCGACGCGCCGATGCTCGACGCGCCGCCCGATGCGTGCGTGCCTGTCAATGCCGAGCTCCTCGCGAACCCGGCGCTCGATCTGTCCCCTGCCGGAACCGGCTGGATGCAGACCTTGATCAATCCGGCGTTCCCGCTGATCACTGGAGACGGCACGCTTGCCGCACAGTCCGCGCCGTTCAAAGCCTGGCTCGGCGGCTTCGAGTCGACCGGGTTCCCCGCGACCGTGACAGATGTTCTGTTCCAGGATGTCGTGGTCCCGGCGAACACCACGCAGCTCGTGCTGACCGCGTACTTCGAGGTTCGCAGCGGTGAAGATCCGGCCGAGACGACCCTCTTTGATACGGCTGCGATCGACGTGACGCAGCCGAACGGCACGCCGATCGTGACCGTGCGCGCGCTCTCGAACCTGACGCCGACGACGGCGTGGACGATGGTCACCCATACGTTCGCGCCGAACCTCGCTGGCCAGACGATTCGCGTGCGGATGACGTCGACCAACGACTTCTTCCGGCCGACCTCGTTCTACTTCGACACGCTGTCGCTTCGTGCACTGCATTGTCCGTGAGCTAGACTCCGTCGATGTTCACTGCTCGCGCGCTCGGGGTCGCTGTCGCTCTGTGCTCCGTCCCGCTCACCGCGCACGCGGATGCGTTGAAGGCATGGGCCGCCGCCAGGGCAAACTTGCCCGTGGACACGGCGCTCGTGGTCGGACTCGACCTTGCCGCGCTGACGAAGGCGCCGCTGTTCAAGATGGGCTTCCCGGTCCTGGTGGGACAGAAGCCCGAGCTCAAGGCCACCCTCGAGCAGCTCCAGACCGCGTGCAAGATCGATCCGCTCACGGCGATCGACGGCTTCGTCGTCGGCACCGACAAGGAACAGAAGCAGGGCGCGGCGTATATCCAGTTCAAGGGGCTCGACGAGGCGAAGATCGTCACGTGCCTCGAGGCGATGTTCCGGAGCCAGGGCAGCAAGGACGCAAAGATCACCGTCACTCGCGATGGCGCCGTCACCCAGCTCCTGCAGGGCAAGGACAGCATGTACGTGACGTGGTTCGGTGCGGACGTCGTCGCGATGGCACTCGAGCCCAAGAACAAGGCTCAACTCCAAGCGTGGACGACCGGCAAGAAGTCGCTTGCCAAGGGGACCGTCGGCAAGCTGGTCGCGAAGGTCGATACCCGCGCCGCGTTCTGGATCGCCAGCTCGATGGAGCAGGAAGTCGAAAAGATGAAGATGAAGGGCGGGTACGGTGCGCTGGCGCTCGCGAAAGGGACGCTCGCGATCGATCTCCACATGATGTTGCCGAGCGCGACCGACGCGAAGACTGTCGCCGACAAGGCAACCGCCGAGCTCGCGGTCAAGACCACCGGCGCGGGCCTCGCTCCGGCGCTCAAGCCGGTGTTGCAGGCTGTGAAGGTCACGAGCGCGGGACCCGAGGTCATCGTCAGGGCGTCGATCCCCGAGACCGACCTGCTGTCGATCGTCGGCGCGCTGATGGCTCAGTAGCCGATCGTGACCGCCGGCGCCCGCCGGGACGAGGTTCGGTGTAGCCGATCGCGAGTCCGCGAGCTTCCCGAGCGTGATGCCAGTCTCGAGCGCCGCGGGCAGACCCTTCTTGGTCACCTCGAAGCAGGCGTCACGGACCTGACACCGGATGATCGTCGCCGAACAGCGCGCGCGCCGCGGTAATCGCCTCGTCGGAGCCTGCCATCGCCAGGATGTCGCCGGTTCGCAACGGCTCGGTTGCCGACGGTGTGGCCATGCCGCCATCGCCGCGCGAGATCGCGAGGACCGTCGCACCGGTCTTTGCGCGCAGGTCGAGCGCGGCGAGGGACTGACCCACCGCAGGCGATCCAGCCTCGAGCGTGATCGACGCGATGCCGCCGAATCCCGGCAGCACCGCTTCGACGTGACCGAGCTCCTCCGTGCGTTGCTCGTGCGGATGCGAGAGCAGCTCGAGCAAGAGCTCGCTGCCGGCGCGCACGTGACCATCAAAGTCACGCAGCGAGCGATGCGCGACGACGATCAGTCCGAGCACCACGAGGAGCACGACGAGCCAGCCGCCGGGCACGAACGGCTGCGTCACCGCGACGAGCGGCACCCCGACGACGAGGCCGAGCCCGAGCGCGAACATGATCATCAGCACGCGGCGCGGAGCGCGCCCGAGGTCCATGCCGCTCTGGCCGGCGGGAATCACTTCGAGCGCGAGCAAGCGTGAGATCACGACGACCCGGCGGACGAGGCTGACGATGAACGGCGATGCGATCACGGTTGCGATCGACGCGATCGCGACCTGCGCCGGCGTGCCGACGAGCCCGAGCTGAGC
>JAYUYE010000861.1:0-3215 GCA_043752985.1 Myxococcales bacterium | reverse complement strand
CCGGTACCGGCAAGACGTACCTCGCCGTCGCGCTCGCGGTCCGCGCGCTGCTCGACAAGACCGTCCGCCGGATCATCCTGACCCGGCCCGCGGTCGAGGCAGGGGAGCGCCTTGGCTTTCTCCCCGGCACGCTCGAGGAGAAGGTCGACCCGTACCTGCGCCCGCTCTACGACGCACTTCACGACATGATCGAGCCCGACAAGCTCGAGCGCTACATGACCGACGGCACGATCGAGATCGCCCCGCTGGCTTTCATGCGTGGCCGGACCCTCTCGGGCTCGTTCATCATTCTCGACGAGGCGCAGAACACGACGCCCGAGCAGATGAAGATGTTCCTGACCCGCATGGGCTTTGACTCCAAGGCGGTGATCACCGGTGACGTTACCCAGACCGACTTGCCGCGCGGTCAGCGCTCGGGTTTGCGCGATGCGCTCGAGCTGGTCGACGGCATCCGCGGGATCGGGGTGGTCACGTTCAGCGATCAGGACGTCGTTCGCCACCCGCTGGTCGCCGCCCTGATCCGCGCCTACGACAAGCGCGATCGCGCGAAGTCCGAGGTCCGGAACCCCGGCGCTGATGGGACCCCCGTGGCACCCGCGACGGATGGGAATTCTGTAGACTCGTGAGCGTGGTGGTGACCAGCCCCGACGACCTGGTCAACGCGGTCGCTCGCGATCGGCGGATGATCGGATATCGGGTTCGCCGCCAGGGGGATGGCTGGATCGAGCTCGAGGTGGTCGCGCAGCGGGCGCGGATGCCGGTACTCATTGTTCTCGCGTGGCCCGAGGTCTGGCGCGACGCCGAGCTGCTCAAGCCGCACCTCGTGCGCGCGCGCTCGGGCAACTACACGCTGCTCGTGGTCGGCACCGATGCCGAGCTCGAGGAAGCGCGGCTCGACATGCAGCCGGCGGACGCCGACATGACCGCGGTCGCCGCGCCGATCGGCATGACCCGCCTCCTCCTGACGCTGCGCGCGCGCGCCGAGGCGATCGGTCAGCGGATGGCGTGCGCGACGCTCGAGCTCGAGCTCGAGCGCAGCCGGCACGAGAACGACATGCTGATCTCGATCGGCCGCGCGCTGTCGCAGGAGCGCGACATCCAGTCGCTGCTCGCGATCATCCTGCGCCGCGCGTGCGAGGTCACGAACGCCGACGCCGGCTCGATCTACGTCGTCGAAGGCGCGGACGAAGAGGTCGCGAATCGCAAGCTGCGGTTCGCCGTGTCGCAGAACGACTCGCGCACGTTGCCGCCGGCCGGCTTCACGATGCCGGTCACGTCGACGTCGATCGTCGGCCAGAGCGTGCTCTCCGGCGACCGGATCAACGTCCCCGACCTGTATGCGCTCGCCGAGCCGGGCACCGGCAACAACCCGTGGGGCTTCATCCACGACCGCTCGTTCGACGACAAGTATCGCTACCAGACGCGCTCGGTGCTCGCGGTCCCGATGATCTCGGCGCGCGCCGAGGTGATCGGTGTGATCCAGCTGATCAACAAGCGCGCGAAGGGCTGGATCACTCTCGATCTGCCGAGTGACTTCGAGAGCGGCGTGGTGCCGTTCGACGACGTCTCCGAGGCGTACATCTTCGCGCTCGCGTCCCAGGCCGGCATCGCGCTCGAGAACGTCCTCCTCTACGAGGAAGTGAAGACGCTGTTCGATGGCTTCGTGAAGGCCGCGGTCTCCGCGATCGAATCGCGCGACCCGACGACGTCGGGTCACTCCGAGCGCGTCGCCACGCTGACGGTCGGCCTCGCGAAGGCCGTCAATCGCTCGGAGAGCGGCCACTACCGCGAGGTCCGGTTTTCGCGCGATGACCTGACGCAGATCGAGTACGCGGCGCTGCTCCACGACTTCGGCAAGGTCGGCGTGCGCGAGCACATCTTGGTCAAGGCCAAGAAGCTCTACGAGCACGAGCGCGAGATGATCCTGCAGCGCTTCCAGCTGATCAAGCGCGGCTACAAGATCGAGGGCCTCGAGTCCAAGGTCAAATACCTGATGGAGAGCTCGCGCGAGGCGAGCGCCGAGAAGCTCGTCACCGTGGATCGCGACATCGTCGGCAAGATCGCGGAGCTCGACGACATCATCAAGTTCATCCTCCAGGCGAACGAGCCCACGGTCCTCGAGCAGGGCGGGTTCGAGCGGATCGCCGAGATCGCCGGCAAGACCTTCATGGACGACCTTGGCCAGGCCGGCCCGTTCCTCAGCCATGACGAGGCGAGCTGCCTGCAGATCAAGCGCGGCTCGCTGACCGAGCAGGAGCGGCTCGAGATCAACAACCACGTCGTGCACTCGTTCCAGTTCCTCTCGAAGATTCCGTGGAGCCGCACGCTGCGCGACGTGCCCGAGATCGCGCACGCGCACCACGAGAAGCTCGATGGCAGCGGCTATCCCAAGGGCATGCGAGGCGAGGAGATTCCGATCCCCGCCCGGATGATGGCGATCGCCGACATCTATGACGCGCTGACCGCGAGCGACCGCCCGTACAAGAAGGCAATGACGTCGGAGAAGGCGCTCGACATCGTGGGCTCCGAGGTCAAGCGCGGCCAGCTCGACGCCGGCCTGTTCGAGGTGTTCGTCGGCTCGCAGGTCTGGCGCCTCACGCAACCGAAGAAATGACGCTCGACATCAGTGTCGACGACGGCGTCGCGCTCCCCACCGCAATCAAGCGCCGGCTGGTGGCCGAGGTCGGCCGCATGGTGAAGGCCGCGGCGAAGACCGACGGCCAGCCCGACTTCGAGGTCGCGCTCCGGCTGACCACCGACGCCGAGATCAAGGCGCTCAACCGCGACTACCGCGCGAAGAACAAGCCGACCGACGTGCTCGCATTCGCGCAGCGGGAAGGCCCCGGCGGTGGTCTGCATCCGCGGCTCCTCGGAGACATCGTGATCTCCGTCGACACGGCGCGCCGGCAGGCGAAGCGCGGCCTTGCCGCCGAGCTTCGCCACCTCGCGTCCCACGGCCTCTGCCATCTGCTCGGCTACGACCACAACGACGACGACGAGGAGCGCGTGATGAACGCGCGCGCCACCGCGCTGCGCCGTGAGGGCGCGCGGAAGGGCCGCGTCAAGCCAGCCTAGATCGCTCGCTGGCGCGGGCCACCGCGGGAAAGTTCGCGCCTGCGGATTGTTGACGGTGCTGATCCAGTTGTTCCGCGTGGTCGCGCGCCCAACCCCGGTAGTGGCTCCAGTGCGAGAGAGAGGGAGCAGCCCGAGGGGGG
>JAYUYE010000860.1:0-3216 GCA_043752985.1 Myxococcales bacterium | reverse complement strand
GCGACCGGCCTTTTTGCGTTCCGGAGACCCACGATGACCGACGACCTTCCGACGCCAGCTCGCGAAGCACACCGAGGCGGACGGCACGGCATCGGGCCGAGCTCCCTGCCAGCGCTCCGGGACGCGGGACTTCGCTACGCGAGGGCGATCAAACCAGGACGTCGAGCAGCTGCGCGCGTGTCAGGTAGCCCTCGAGCGTCGCCGCGTACTCGTCGATCAAGAGGTCGAGCTCGATCGTGATCTTGGTGCCCTGCGCGCGGTGGATCTTGCCCGAGATCGGGATCTCGGTGTCCGCGAGTCCGAGGACGCCGGTGAGCCAGGTGCCCGCCGCGGGCGCCGCCGAGGTCAGCGCCGCGGACACGTGCGTGCGAGAGATGTCGGTGACCTTCGCGGTCCCGCTCTCGAGCTTGAGCGACAACGGGAGCGCAGATGGCGGCTCGACGCGGTAGTTCACGCGACGGTTGTGCGTGATCAGCTTGTCGAGGGTGTCGTGCACCGGCGCGGACAGTGGCGTCTCGTCACTGTCGAGGACGAGCTCGCGCAGACGCTTGAGCTCCTTCTGCGTGCGCATCAGGTTCTGGCGCATGTCGCCCATGCGCCCCTGATCGCGGTGGACCTTGTCGGCGACCACTGTGAGCAGATTGACGAGGAACCGGACCCCGAGCTCCTGATGGGTCGCGAAGTAGTCCTGCACGACCTTCGCCTTGAGTCCCCACACCGTGGATCCGGCAGCGACGTTCGCCCGCGTCGAGCGCGGCAACCCGGTCAGCGCCCCGAGCTCGCCGATCAGGGCCGGCGGGCGGAGGCGGAACACGTCGTCGCCGGGACGATCGAGGACCACCTCGCCCGACGTCAGCAGGTACAGCTCGGCCGCCTGCTCTCCAACGTCGAACAGTGGCTTGGTCGCGTCGACGGTGACGCGCGTGAACAACCGCCCCAGCTGCGCCAGCTCCTCGTCACCGAAGCCCTGGAACAGGGGAATCGTTCGCAGCTCGGTCGCGCTCGGGCCCATGGGAGGGACCATACACTCGGGATCGATCCGGTGTACCGTGACGCCGTGCGGTATCGATCCGTCGCACTGGGGTTGGTTCTTGTCGCCTGCGGCAAGCCGCGTGGGCCCGCACGGAGCGAATCGACCGCACGGGTCGAGCGCCCTGCCCCCGTAGCGATCGATGCAGCACCCGTTGCCGTCGACGCCCTGCCCCTACCGCCACCCGGCATGTACGCCGACATGGCGGCCGCGCTCGTCGCGATCATCCCCGAGGATGCGCGGGTGATCGGCTTTGGCGAGCTCCACAACCGCGTTGACCGCGCGGCGGTGCGCTCGGCGCTTTCGCTGTTCACGGACGCCCTGCCCCGGTTCGGGGACAAGCTCTCGGACCTGATCGTCGAGACCTGGATCGTCGATCCGAACTGCGGCAAGACCGCGGTCGCCGCGACCCAGAAGATGGAGACCGAGGTCAAACGCCCGGAAGCGACGAAGTCCGAAATTGCGCTGCTCGCCAACGCGGCGAAGGCAGCGAGGATCCAGCCGCACGCGATGAAGCTGTCGTGCGCGGACTACAAGACGCTGGTCCCCAACGGCGAGGTCGATGCGCTCGCGATGCTGACGCTGACCACCCGCGAGCTTCAGCGGATCGCGGTCAGCGCGGTCGTCCACCGCGACAAGGATCCCGCGCACCGGCCATGGATCGCAATTTACGGCGGCGCGCTGCACAACGATCGGTTTCCCGACAAGGCAATTGCGGAGTGGAGCTACGCGGCGACCGTCGACAAGGTCACCAAGGACCACTTCGTCGAGGTCGATCTCATCGTCCCCGAGCTCGCCGCGGCGGACGCCGTCTCGCAGAAGCAGCCGTGGTACTCGCTCGTGGAGACCGCGGGCGACTGGGTCCAGGTCTGGAAGCGTAACGAGCGCTCGTTCGTCGTCATCCTAGCCAGGACCCTATGACCACCACGCTCCTCGTCCGGGTCGCAGAGGCATGGGGCCTCGTTGCGTCGTTCCAGCTCGTGCTCTGGCTCGTGCAGCAGCGAACGAAGAACGCGGCGATCGTCGACGTCGGCTGGGCGCTGTCCTTCTCGCTGGTCGTTGCGCTGTTCGCGTGGCGCGCGACCTCGTGCGCGTGCGGCTGGGGTGTGATCGGTGCGATCGTCGTCGTCTGGAGCCTGCGCCTCGGCACCTACTTGATCTCGCGAGGTGCTGCGACCGGGCGCGAGGAAGGCCGCTACGTCGATCTCCGGACGCGGTGGGCTCCGCACGCGGGGCGCCGGTTCTTCGTATTCTTCCAGGCGCAGGCTGGGTTGACCACCGTGCTCTCGACGGCGTTCGTCGTGCCGTTCTTCGTCGACCCGCGGGACGGCACCGCGTGGCTGCGCGCGCTTGGCGGGGCGGTCGCGATCATCGGCATCCTCGGCGAGAGCGTCGCGGATGCGCAGCTCGCGCGCTTCAAGAAGGACCCGTCGCGCCGCGGCCAGGTGTGCGACGTCGGGCTGTGGGGCGTATCGCGGCATCCGAACTACTTCTTCGAGTGGTGCGTCTGGGTCGGGTACGCGGTGTACGGGCTCGCGTTCGGATGGTGGGGGCTGATCGCGATCGTGCCGCAGGCCATCATCCTCGCGAGCCTTTTCGGCGTCACTGGCATTCCACCGACGGAGGCGCAAGCGATTCGCAGCAAGGGCGACGCGTATCGCGAGTATCAGAAGCGCGTGTCGAGGTTCGTGCCGTGGCCGCCGAAGTCGCGCGGCAACAACGCGTAGCGGATCTCCGGAATCGCCGTTCTACCCCGGTTCTACCCCGACTTGTCGGAGCCCTGTTGTAGGCACGGTGTCATGATCAAGGTGCGCGTGGCGGAGGACGGGACGAAGTCGTTCCAGGTTTACGAGCGCGCCCGGGTCCGCGAGAAGAGCATCAAGGTCTACGTCGGATCGTTCTCATCGCGGCGCGAAGCCGAGTTCGCGGCACAGCAGCACCGCGTGACGCACCGCGGGATCAAGGCCGGCGAGCTCCCCGCCGCCGTGGACCACAAGCGAACCATGGGGGACGCGCTCGATGCGTGGCTACGCGCGATCAAGGACCAGCGGTCACACGACGAGTACGAGAGCCGGATGCGGCTGTACGTGCGCCCGACGTTCGACAGTACGCCGCTCGTGAAGATCACGAAGGCGAAGATGATCGACCTGCGCACGTCGCTCAAGGAGCGTGAGGAGCCGATCGGC
>JAYUYE010000859.1:0-3216 GCA_043752985.1 Myxococcales bacterium | reverse complement strand
AGGCGCTGGCGTGGAAGCAGGCGTGCGCGACGATCCCCACCGACGAGCTCGCCTCGATCGCGAGCCGCCCCGCCGACTGGCAAGGCCCGAAGGCCGATGGCTACGGCGGCGTGCAGTTCGCCTCCGTGCAGGTCGACACCGAGACCGGCGTGATCCGCGTGCTCAAGGTCGTGGCCGTGCAGGAGTGCGGTCGCCTGATCAATCCGCTCGCGGTGCAGAGTCAGATCAACGGCGGCATCATCCACGGCATCTCGTGGGCGCTGTTCGAGGACCGCCGCCTCGACGAAAAGACGGGCCGCATGCTCAACGCGAACCTCGACCAATACAAGGTGCTCGGCGCGAAGGACACGCCGTTCATCGACGTGATCCTGCTCGATCAGTACGTCGGCCTGACCAGCACCGACGCGCATGGCATCGGCGAGCCGGCGAACGTTGCCACCGCCGCCGCGATCGCAAATGCGGTCTACAACGCGATCGGCGTCCGGATCCGAGATCTGCCGATGACGCCACGCACGGTGCTCGCGGCACTGCGAAAGGGGAACGCGTCGTGAAGAACTTCGAATGGGTCCAGCCCGAGACCGTGGCCGACGCGGTGACCGCACTCGGGCATCCAGGTGCGATGGCGCTCGCCGGCGGAGTTGATCTTCTCGACCGGCTCAAGGAGCGGCTCGAGAGTCCGAGCCGGCTCGTCAGCCTGCGCAAGCTGCCCGGTCTCGACGCGATCAAGGTCGACGCGAACGGCGCCACGATCGGCGCGAACGTCACGCTCGCCCGGCTCGCCGCCGACCCCGAGCTCCGGCGCTCGCATCCCTTGATCGGCGCCGCCGCCAGTCACGCGGCCACACCGCAGCTCCGGGCGATGGCCACGATCGGCGGCAACCTCGCTCAGCGCCCGCGCTGCTGGTACTTCCGGTCCGAGGAGTTCGTGTGTCGCAAGAAGGGCGGCACCGAGTGCTTCGCACTCGCCGGCGACAACTCGATGCACGCGATCTTCGACAACAAGCTGTGCGCTGCGACGCATCCGTCGACGGTCGTGACCGCACTGCTCGCACTCGGTGCGCGCGTGTCGATCGCGGGCAAGCGTGCGAGAGAGGTCGAGCTCGCGAGCTTCTTCGTGAAGCCCGAGGCGGATCTTCTGCGCGAGGTCGACCTTGCGCCCGGTGAGCTGATCACGGGCCTCACGGTCCCGGCGCAGTCCGCGAACCTCAAGACCGCGTACACCAAGGAGGTCGCGAAGCAGTCGTTCGATTGGCCGCTCGTCGACGTCGCGGTCGCACTGACCATGGATGGGAAGACGTGTCGCGGGGCGACGATCGTGCTCGGCGCCGTCGCACCCACGCCACGCCGCGCCACCGAGGCAGAGCGGGTGCTCGTCGGCGCCACGATCGATGTGATGGCCGCCGGCCGCGCCGCGCGCGCCGCGATCGCGAGCGCCACCCCGCTCTCGGCGAACGACCACAAGGTTCCGATCCTCGAGGCCGTGCTCGCGCGAACGATCCTGACTGCCGTCACCGGGAGGCCGTCATGAGCGAGGAGAAGAGGACGGAGCGTCGCGTCGAGCTCCCCGTGCTGTGCAAGTTCCTGCGTTGCAAGTCGGGCTACGGCGCGATCGAGAACAACACCGCCTGGCAGCTCGGAATCTCGACCACGGAAGCGTACTGGTGCCTCGCGACGATGGAGGCGTTCGGGCCGGACGACTCGTACGCGCACGCGACGGTCTGCCAGGGTGGTCGCGGCTGCTATCGCCGCGACGAGTCGTAGCCGGCTCAGTAGCCTTCGATCTTCGCGATCACCTCGTTCATGATCTCGCGCGTACCGCCGCCGATCGGATACAGCCGAGCATCGCGGAACAACCGCTCGACGAGCGTCTCGCGCATGTAGCCGTAGCCGCCGTGGATCTGCACCGCATGGTCGCAGACGAAGCTGCACATGTCCGTGGCGGTGTTCTTCGCCATCGCCGCGAGCGCCGCGGGCTGCTCTCCCTCGAGCACGCGGGTCACGCACTCGCCCGTCAACGCGCGCGCCGCCGCGATCCGGGTCGCCATGTCGGCGAGCTTGTGGCGGGTGACCTGGAACCCGGTCAGTGGCTTCCCGAACGCCTGGCGGTCACGCGCGTACGCGATACTCTCGCGATAGGCCAGCTCGGCGATCGCGACGCACTGGGCCGCGAGCATGAGGCGCTCGGCCGCGAAGTTCATCATGATCATCGGGAACGCGCCGTTCTCCGCCCCGACTCGGTTCCCGACGGGAACGCGGCAGCCGTCGAACTGGAGCTCGGCGGTGTCACTCGCCCACCACCCGGTCTTGCGCAGCTTCTTGCTGACCGTGAAGCCGGGCGTGCCCTTCTCGATCACGAGCAACGAGACACCACCGTGGCCGGGGCCGCCGGTGCGCACCGCGGTGGTCACGAAGTCCGCTCGGGTCCCCGACGTGATGAACGTCTTGGCGCCGGTCACCACGTAGTGGTCGCCGTCGCGCACCGCCTTCGTGGCGAGCGACGCGACATCGCTGCCGCCCCCCGGCTCGGTGATCGCGAGCGCTGCGATCTTGCCATCGGCGAGACACGGCCGGACGAACCGGTCGTGCTGCTCCGGTGTGCCGAACCGGAGGATCGGGGGTAGCGCGATGCCGTGACTACCGAGGCCGACGAGGGTGCCGACCGAGCGCCCGACGAGCAGCATCTCCTCGCTGCCGGCGAGCACGTGCCCGAGGTCGCCGCCCTGCCCGCCGACCGCCTCCGGGTAGCCGAAGCCGACCACGCCGGCCTTGCACGCCGTTGCGTAGAGCTCGATCGGGAACTCCTCGTTCTCTTCCCACTCGGCGCCATGCGGTGCGATGTGGGTCTGCGCGAACCGTCGCGCACTCGCACGCACCGCCGCGTGTTCTTCACTCTCGAACAGGTAGGGCATCGCGACCGCCAGCATACGCATAAGTGATAACAAGGAGCATGTCGTCCGCTCCGCCCGTTCCACCTCGCCTGCGACGTTCTCGTCACATCTCGTGGTTCGGGCACATGGGCGCGGTCTACCTGTTCCACGACCTCTACGGCTACCTGATGGAGATGAGCCCCGACATCGCCGAGATGGTCGAGGCATTCTCCGATGGCGTCGATACCGCCGACACCGTCGAGTACTACCGCGGCAAGCTCGGCGACGCCGACCCGAAGCAGTTTGTCGAGGTGCTCCACGGCCACGCCGTCCTCATCGATCCCAAGGA
>JAYUYE010000858.1:0-3218 GCA_043752985.1 Myxococcales bacterium | reverse complement strand
TCACCACCGACGCGAGCGACTTCGCGGGCAACACGTACTGGGCGGTCTCGCCGTTCGCGGTCGGTGACCTGCGCCGGGTCGAGCTGCGGTTGCGCCCGATCGATCCGAAGCGGACCAGGGGCACACGGATCGAGCGTCTGCGCGAGGCGGTGCGGTCGGGACATGCGCTGTGGCAGCTCGAAGCGCGGCGGACGCTGACGCTGGCCTGGAAGCCGGTCGTGCACGTGATCCTCGAACGCGAGACAGCGATCGATCAGGCGGCGCTCCGGTTCAATCCGTTCCGGTCTGGCGCCGGCATCGAGCCGGTCGGGCTCGTGCACGCGATTCGCCGCGCCGCTTACGCCGCGAGCCAGGATGCGCGGCCCACGCAGAGCCTGCCGCGACGCTCACGCTGAGGACGTACTATGCTCCTCGCGCCATGCCGACCTTTGCGTTCCAGGAGATCCTCGAAGCCGGTCATCACGAGTCCACGCCGTACAAGAAGCTGACGAGCGACCACGTCAGCACCTTCGAGGCGAGGGGCAAGACGTTCCTCGAGGTGCAGCCCGAGGCGCTCACGCTGCTGACACGGACGGCGATGCGGGACATCGCGCACCTGTTGCGCCCCGGCCACCTCGGCCAGCTCAAGGCGATCCTCGACGATCCGGAGGCCTCGGCCAACGATCGGTTCGTCGCGCTCGAGCTGCTCAAGAACGCGAACATCGCCGCGGGCGGGATCCTGCCCGGCTGCCAGGACACCGGCACCGCGATCGTGATGGGCAAGCGCGGTCAGTACGTCGTCACCGCAGGCGGCGATGAGGCCGCGATCGCGCGCGGCGTGTTCGACACCTACGCCGAGTCGAACCTCCGGTACTCGCAGCTCGCGCCGCTCGACATGTTCGAGGAGAAGAACACCGGCAACAACCTGCCGGCACAGATCGAGCTCTACGCCACCGACGGCGACGAGTACCACTTCCTGTTCATGGCGAAGGGCGGCGGCTCCGCGAACAAGAGCATGTTGTTCCAGGAGACCAAGGCGCTGCTCAATCCGAAGAGCCTCGCCGCGTTTCTCGATCAGAAGCTACGCTCGCTCGGCACGGCCGCCTGCCCGCCGTACCACCTCGCCATCGTGATCGGCGGCACCAGCGCCGAGCAGACGCTCAAGGTTGCGAAGCTCGCATCGGCGCGCTACCTCGATGATCTGCCGACCACGGGCAACGCGCTAGGTCGTGCGTTCCGTGATGTCGAGTGGGAGCAGAAGGTGCTCGAGATTGCACGAACCACGGGCATCGGCGCGCAGTTCGGCGGCAAGTACTTCGCGCATGACGCTCGCGTGATCCGGCTCCCACGTCACGGTGCGAGCTGCCCGGTCGCGCTCGCGGTGTCGTGCTCAGCGGATCGCCAGGCGCTCGGCAAGATCACGCGCGAGGGCGTGTTCCTCGAGCAGCTCGAGACCGATCCGGCGAAGTATCTACCGGAGCCGAAGGACGAAGAGCTCGCCGGCGAGGTCGTGAAGATCGACCTCACCATGCCGATGAACGAGATCCGCGCGATGCTGTCACGCTATCCGATCAAAACGCGGCTCTCGTTGAGCGGTCCGATGATCGTCGCGCGCGACATCGCGCACGCCAAGCTCAAGGAGCGAATCGATCGCGGCGAAGGCCTGCCGCAGTACATGAAGGATCGCTGCGTGTACTACGCGGGGCCCGCGAAGACGCCGACCGGCTACGCCTCGGGCTCGTTCGGACCGACCACGGCCGGCCGCATGGACAGCTACGTCGACCTGTTCCAGTCACAGGGCGGCAGCATGGTGATGCTCGCGAAGGGTAATCGCAGCCAGCAGGTCACGGACTCGTGCAAGGCGCACGGCGGGTTCTACCTCGGCTCGATCGGCGGACCTGCAGCGAAGCTCGCGAAGGACTGCATCAAGAAGGTCGAGGTCCACGAGTACGCGGAGCTCGGCATGGAAGCGGTGTGGAGGATCGATGTGGTCGACTTCCCGGCGTTCATCGTCGTCGATGACAAGGGAAACGACTTCTTCGCCGGCATTTCCGGCAAGGGGCCACTGAAGACGCTGGTGAAGTGATCAGGGCAGGGTGGGCGGGCCCGCGGCGACCTCGCCGGTGAGCAAGCGCGACTGGATTCGATCTGCGAGCTGTCGTGCGTGATCGGCGCACGCGGGGTCGACGCGCATCACGAGCCAGCGCGTCCCGAGATCCATGCCGAGCCAGTAGCGCGGGCGAAGCCAGCGATACGCCGACAGCGCGACGGCACCCGCGAGGGTCGCGACGCCGAACCCGACGATGTCCTGGGCGATCCACAGTACGGAGAGCACGGCGAGGATCCCGGCACCGATGCTCCAGCGTTTCTCGAGCCACGTCACGTCGCGCAGCTCGTGGACAGTGGTCGCGATGTTCTCGGGCTCGTCGAGGCCGCGCCGAGCGCGCCAGGTCAGGGTGTCGCCGGTGACCACGAGCGACACGGGGCGCTGGTAGGCCTGGCCCCGGATCTCGTTCCCTCCGCTCATCTCGGTCAGCGCCCACACGATAGCGAGATCTAGCGAGCTAGTAAATCGCCTCGCGATCGCCGACGGTGTCGCTGATGTTCGTCGGTATCGATTTTGGAACCACCAACTCGGCAGTCGGCATTGCGTCGGCCTCGGGAGATGTTCACCTGGTCCCGTTACCGGCGCCGGGCGGCACGCAAAGCCACTGGCGGACCGTGCTGTTCTTCGAGCCCGGCGGCAAGCTGACGGCGGGTGCGCCGGCGATCGCGCGCTACATCGAGACCGGGGGCGACGGCCGCCTCGTGCAGTCGATCAAGTCGCACCTCGCGAGCGCGTCGTTCACGAAGACCTCGATCATGGGCAAGCGGTGGACGCTCGAGGACATGATCGCCGCCTACCTGCGCCAGATCCGCGCTGCGTCGAACGTCGATCTCGGCTCGCGCTGTGTGGTCGGCCGGCCCGTCCGCTACTGGGGCGCTGATGATGCCGAGGACGACGAGCTTGCGCTCACGCGAATGCGTACGGCACTCGCGGACGCCGGGTTCACCGAGGTCGTGTTCGAGTTCGAACCCGTCGGTGCTGCAGCGCGCTACTCGGCGCGACTCAGCAAGCAGGAGCTGATCGTCGTCGCCGACTTCGGCGGTGGCACCACCGACTTCTCGGTGATCCGCGTGGGCCCGAACGAGCCCGGAACGGTGCTGGCGAATGGCGGCATCGGGATCTCGGGCGATGC
>JAYUYE010000857.1:0-3219 GCA_043752985.1 Myxococcales bacterium | reverse complement strand
CTTGCCGACATCGGCATCGAGCTCACCGAGCGCGGGCTTGAGCTGCGCCGTCGCCTGCTCCGCGGGAACCGGCGTGACCTCGAGCGGAACCTCGTCGGTCAGCAGCTCCTGCGGCTTCTTCGCGTCCGCAGCGGCGGTCGGGCGTGCATCGATCATCTCGAGCCGCAGCGGCGGAATCCGATGGCGCCCACTCGACGGTGCCTCGAGCGTGTACGTCTGCTCGTGGACCTGGCCACCGCTGAGCTTGCCGGTGCCCGGCGTCGACGACCGTACGAAGCCGACGACGCGGAACCGCCCGAGTCGCTGATCGCCAGCTTCCTGGTACGGCGCATCGATGCTGACGCCCGCGGGGGCCTCGACCTCGAGGCGGACATAGATCGAGTCGCCGAGCGCTGGTTTTGCGGGCCAGACGCGGACCGTGGCTTTGACCGGACCGTTCTCGGTCGTCTTGGTGATGGCGTCCTTGGTGGGCGTGATGGCGACGGGTTCTTCGGTGGTGGTCTGCTCGTCGCCGCTGCAGGCTGCGACGGAGAGAACCAGCGCGCACGCAAGAAGCAGAGCTGAGCCACGAAGCCACGAAGCAGAGGTGGATTGCGGGCTGCGCCCTGACAGGTTCCGTGCCCCGGAGGATGAGGCGCCAAGACTCCAAGACTCCAAGCAGACAGGTACTGGGCTTCGCACGTTCGCTCGTGTGCTTCGTTGGTTCGCGAGAGGCGGGTCGACTCGGACAGGCGCGGTGCCGCCGACGCGAGCCTTGGAGCGTAGCTTCGAACCCTTCATCGGCGCCGCCTCCGCTCGCGCTCGCGGAAAAACTTCAACAATGGATCCACCATCGATGCCGACGCATCGAACACGATGAGGTCCATGCCCGACGAGCGCAGCTGATCCTTGAGCTCCGTTTGCCGCGTCTGCGCGCGCTTGCCGAGCTCCGTGCGGAACGCCTTGCTCCGCGTGTCGACGAGGCGGGTCTTGCCGGACTCCGCATCCTCGAGCGTGACCAGGCCCGCGGGCGGCATGTCGGCCTCGCGCGGATCGGTGATCAGCGATGCGACGATGTCGTGCTTGCGGTTGGCGTGGCGCAGGACCTGGAGGTAGCCCTCGTCGAGGAAGTCCGAGATCAGGAACAGGACGGACTTGCGCGGCAGCACCTGGCGACAGAACTCGAGGGCGGCGCTGATGCTGGTGCCTCGCCGCGGCTCGGTTTGTGTCTCGTGGCGCGTCTTGTCCTGGAGCTTCTTCCACCATCGGCGAACGGCCTGTGGAATCTCGAGGAACGAGCGGCGCGCCGTGAGCCCGGTCGGCGTCGCCTGGCCGCGCGAGAGCACCTCGCGGACGACGCGCAGCGCGTGCTTGCCTCCCTTGCGCGGCGGGATGTAGAGGTCCGCGCCGCCGTGGAACAGCAACAGGCCGACCTTGTCGCCGTTCTCGACGGCGCTCATCGCGAGCAGCGCGGACAGCTCGACCGCTGCTTCGAGCTTGCTGCGGCGACCGGAGCCGAAGTCCTGCGATGCGCTGACGTCGACGAGCAGCATCACCGTCAGCTCGCGCTCCTCGACGAACCGCTTGACGTGCGGCTCACCGGTGCGCGCAGTGACGTTCCAGTCGATCGTGCGGATGTCGTCACCAGGGCTGTACGGGCGCACCTCGTCGAACTCCATGCCGCGTCCCTTGAACACGGACAGGTATGCGCCGGCCATCACATCAGAGACGTGACGACCGGTGACGAACTGGATGCGCTTGACCGCGTGCGCAATTTCCGCGGGTAGCATGGCAGCTCAGGGAACGGGGACGTTCTCGAGGATCTGACCGATGACGTTGTCCGTGGTCTTGCCTTGCGCCTCCGCCTCGTAGCTGACGAGAATGCGGTGGCGCAGGACATCGTGCGCGATCGTCTTGACGTCGTGCGGCGAGATATAGCTGCGACCCGACATCAGCGCCTGAGCCTTCGCGACCTTGATCAGCGCGATCGAGGCGCGGGGCGAGGCGCCGTTGTCGATCAGGGGCGCGAGCTGCGGCATGTTCGATGCCTTGGGATCGCGGGTCGCCGCCACGAGGTCGACCGCGTAGCGCTTGACCTTGTCATCGACGAACACCTGGCGGACGACATCGCGCGCCGCGAGGATCTCGTCGGTCGTCATGATCTTGGTTGCGGTCGGCTCGGTGCCCGAGCCCGCCATGCGGTCGATGATCTTGACCTCGTCGTCCTTGGTCGGATAGCCGACGCGGATCTTCAGCATGAAGCGATCGAGCTGCGCCTCGGGCAGCGCGTAGGTGCCTTCTTGCTCGATCGGATTCTGAGTCGCGAGCACGAGGAACGGATCGGCGAGCTTGAACGTCTGATCGCCGAGGGTGACCTGGCGCTCCTGCATCGCTTCGAGCAGCGCGGACTGCACCTTCGCCGGTGCGCGATTGATCTCGTCTGCGAGAACGAAGTTGCCGAACACCGGGCCTTTCTTGGCCGTGTACGTGCCCTCGCGCGGGTTGTAGATCTGCGTGCCGACGATGTCGCTGGGCAGCATGTCAGGCGTGAACTGGATGCGGGAGAACGTTCCGTCGATCGCGTTCGCGAGCGTCTTGATCACGAGCGTCTTGGCGAGGCCGGGTACGCCCTCGAGCAGCACGTGGCCACCCGCGAGCATGCCGAGAAGCAGGCGATGGAGCATGTCGTCCTGGCCAACCAGGACTTTCCCGACCTCGGCCTTGAGCGAGTTGAAGCGACTCTGGAGCTTGATGACATCTTCGGTGAGGCGATCAGACATATGGATGTTCCGGTTCGGGCGGGTAGGAAACCGCCCGGGGGGCGGCCTGTCAACCGGTCCTGCCTACTCGCCATTCCCGAACGCGCGACAGCGTGCGACCTGACGCATGGGGCGTCGCGGTGGGCCCCCGCGTCCCCGAACCCCTGATGCGGGCTTCGCAACCCGGCGAGCAGGCGACAATCACCGATCGGCCGCGCTCGTAGCGACCCGCACTGTTTTGTCGCGTCGCGATTACGATGCTTGATCTTCGCGACCGCGCGCGCTTAGAGTGAAACCAGGAAACCGGAGCCAGTCCAATGAACCTCCCCACCGTACTCATGTGCTCGCAGTCGACGTGCATCGTCGATCGAGACATGGCCCGCGGTGCGCGAGGCTCGGACTAGTCCCCGAGATCACTCCCTCCGAACCGCGGGCTCCGCCATCTCAAGTTGGCCGGGGCCTTTTTCTATTTCGGTCGTTT
>JAYUYE010000856.1:0-3220 GCA_043752985.1 Myxococcales bacterium | reverse complement strand
CCCGCGCGAGGTCGTGTCGATCGAGTCGCGTTCGGAAAGGTGCGATTGGGGATCGACATGGATCGCGTCGGCATGATCTACGTGCGGTGTGGATGCCGAGAAGGCAGTGCGCGAGAAGTGGCGGCTGCTCAAGCCGACCATGGATGAGCGCGCTCGCCGTCTGTGGGCTGGTACTGAAGCAGGCGCGATCGGGTACGGAGGCGTAGCCGCGGTCGCTCGCGCGACGGGGATGGCGATCAGCACAGTGCGCAAAGGACGCGACGAGGCGCGTGCCGGCGCTCGGCGCGAGGACGTGGTCAAAACTCGACGCAGCAGCGGTACACGATCGTTCGAGGCTGCACATCCCGAGGTGTGGCCCGAGCTTGAGAAGCTCGTCGATCCAGTGACGAGAGGCGATCCGGAATCGCCGTTGCGATGGACATGCAAGAGCACGCACGTGCTCGCTGACGAGTTGTTTTCGCAGCGCCCGACAGCGCGCAGGTCGACGCCGTCGTTCGCTCGCCCGCGACAATCAGACGATGCTGCGAGCCCTGCGGCGAGGGCGGTGCGGTAGATGTCTCGAGGTGCGTTGATCCATCGGCTTCAGGAGGCGATCTGGCACGAGCAGCCCGATGGCTCGCTTGGCTTTCATCCACTGCCGCCGCCCACCGACGCGTCGGGGTGCCAGATGTTGCTGTTCTGGTACTGCCCGGAGTGGCTGGATCAACGTCCCGCCGACGGTGGGCTAGCCTGGAGCACTCACGATCGATCGTCGTCCATGCGGCTTATCGCGGAGCCGGGACAGGAATGATGTCGCCATGGTTAACTCAGCTCCCATGTCACGTTTCGCGATGTTCGTGGTCGCGCTCGCGGCCTGCAAAGCCAACGCGAACGAGCCGGCGCCGACCGCGCCGAAGCCAGCTGTCCGACTGAGCGCGAAGCCGGACGATCCGAAGCAAGTCTGCGAGGCAAAGGCGTTGCGCTTCGGCGCCCGACTCAAAGGGCTCGTCAGGGAGAAACCCGGCTTGCTTCCGAATCCGATGCCTGACGGGATCGCATTGCCGGTGGCGCCCGCGGCAGCGAAGTCGGTCGACGAGCAGGGCGTCGTCGTGGCGGTCACGAAGGACGGCAAGGTCGTCGCGGGAAGCAACACTGTCGCGGCCGTCGAAGGTCCTCGCTTGATCGACGAGATGTTCTTTCGCGGCCTAGCCGAGGCCGCCGGGATGGATCGCGGACCCCAAAAGCCGTGGTCACTTTACGTGTGGGCCGACAGGGGCGTGAAGGCGTCCACGCTTGCGGTGATTTTAAAGGAACAGCTGACCCAGAAGGCCTACTGGAAGGTACGTCTGCTCGTCGAAGGCTCGCCTGCCGCTTCAGAGGCCGAGGAGCTTGCCAAGCCCGGCGTCAAGAAGCTTGTCGCTGCACTTCCGAAGGGCGGCGAGCCCGAGCTGTTCGCGCGCGCGAAGGCGATGCGCGACGCGGGCGATCCGTGCAGCACGTTGCCGATGGCGTATGCGAAATCCACGACCGAGGCAGGTCCCGCGAACACCCTTGCTGCGAAGGCCGACATGCTCCCCGCCGCGCTCATCGCGTGTGACTGCAACAACTCTGACTGGGATGTCTGGGAGTACTGGCAGCTCAGGCTGTTCGGCGCCTTTCAGCCCAGCCCGAAATGGATCGACATGCCGAAGCTTTCGACCACCGACACGCGCGCGATCGCGGATCTCGCGAACTAACCGCGCGCGTCGTCGCGGCATCGCGGGCGGCCAGACCGGCGCCGTCACCGCGATCCAACTTGTGGGCTCGTTCGCCAACGCAATGTCCCCGAGTCCGTTGGCACGAGCGGCCCGATGGCTCGCTTGGCTTTCACCCGCTGCCGCCGCCCCCCGACGAGGACGTTGAGCAGATCGCCGCGCGCATCGTGGGAAGGATCCGCCGCCTGCTCGCGCGTCGCGACGGTGCCGCGGTCGACGACGAGCCCGATGCGCTGGCCGACGCCCAGGCGGAGGCCGTGCAGCTGCCGATGTCGCTCACCGAGCCCCGCCACGAACCTCCGCGTCGCGGCCGGCGCTGCGCGTTCATCGAGGGCTTCTCGAAGCCACGCACGCTCGGATATAAGGCCTGCCAGGAACCGCACACGAGCCGCCCGATCAAGATCTGGTCGAGCAATTGAGGCGCGCGGTTGTGCCGGTTCGCATCGACACAAACGACGAAGACTTCTCCGACCTCGAGCTACTGCGCGAGATTCTCGCCAATGTCCGCGTCGTCCAGCTCGGCGAACAGACCCACGGCGACGGCACCACCTTCGAGGCCAAGGTCCGCCTGATCAAATTCCTTCACCGCGACATGGGCTATTCGGTGCTGGCCTTCGAGAGTGGTCTTTACGACTGCGCAGCTGCCTGGAAGGCGACCGTTAACGGCGATGATCCCCAACGGGTCGCGCGCCGATCGGTGTTCGGATTGTGGAGCCAGAGCAGGCAAGTAAGCCCGCTTTGGTCCTACATGGCCTCCACCGCTCGCTCGCAGCATCCGCTCGAGCTGGCTGGCTTCGATTCCCAATTCACCGGTGAGATGTCTCGGAAACGGCTGATCCAGACGGCGGCCTCGAGCTCCGATATGCGATGACCGAGCATGCGGCGTTTCAAGTTGCGAAGGCCGCGTCGGGCGCGCCCGCGACCCTGTGCGCTTCGTCCGCGATGATCAGATCGAACGGAAGTGGTGCGCGACGGCTCGCGAAGGCTGCCGCGATCACTGGCGAGGAGTGATAGGTCGAGAACACGTAGCGACGCCCACGTCCTCGTAGAAATCCCGCGACCTCGCGCGAGTTCGTGGTGACCGGGTACGGCAGCTCACTCGTTGTCGTGACCAACTCGTCGCCGTCCTCGCCCTTGTGCACGCTCTCGTCGGAGCATACGACCTGGTAGGGCGGCGCACGCCTCCCATGCGCGTACCGCGCAGCCAGCGTCTGGCGAACCAGGGACAGCGACGGGACGATCACAAGCACACGTCGATCTTTCAGAGCCTCCGCGCTCCAGAGCGCCGTGAGGGTCTTGCCGGTGCCGCAGGCCATGAGCAGCTGACCACGCGACGAGATCCTCGGAAGGCGTCCACAACATCGCGGATCGCGGATCGCTGGTAGGGTTTCGGCGTCGCTGGCTTGGTTCGCGCTGGCCTGAGGTCCGCGAGACTTCGAGGCCACGCGACCGATGCCTTGTCGAGATCTGTGAGGAGCAGTCGCCGT
>JAYUYE010000855.1:0-7952 GCA_043752985.1 Myxococcales bacterium | reverse complement strand
CGTCGATCCCGCCGGTGGCCGCCGCCGCGTAGAACCCGCTCGGTGCGGTCGGCTCCTCGCCGGGCTCTCCCCACACCGGGAACGGCGCGAACTGGCTCTCGTAGCCTTTGATCTCGAACGGTACGCGCTTGCTCGGTGAGTGCGTCGCGTGGAGCGCGAGCAGCGTGCGGCCGTGGAAGCTGCCCTCGAAGGCGAGGACCTTGGTTGCCTCCTTGCGCACGCAGTTGATCTTGCACAGCGCCATCGCCTTCTCGTTTGCCTCGGCACCCGACGCGACGAACGTGACGTGCGGCATCCCGGGAACGAGCTGGCGCAGCGTCGACGCGTACTCCGCCGCGGCCCACGTCTCGGCTACCGCGGTGTCCTCGTTCGCCACCAGCGTGTCGCCGAACTCGCCCTCGGTGTACGCGCGAACAACCGGATCCTCGGCGAAACCACCGACCACGGTCGCGGTCTGGCTCATGCCGTCGATCACCGCGAGCGGTTCGGCGTCGATCGAGACCATCCAAGGACCCGCGGAGCGCAGGTGATCGAACACCGGCGGCTTCTTATCCTTCGGCACGCGATCGCCGGCGTAGAGCCGCGCGAGCACGGCTTCACTCTGCGGCAGTCGACCGCCGAGCGGGCGCTGGATGTGCATCGGCCGCGGATTGTCGACGAGCTGGCGCGCTGCCTCGATGTCCTCTTCCTGCGTGTGCAGGCCCTCGAGGTGCTCGAGATCGAACGGCGGCAGCGCGGCAGCGAGGTGCGGGTGCGCGGTGACAGGGCCCGTCGGATTCTCGAGAACGGCGACTGGCACCATGACGTTGCGGTGCGCCCACGCACCCGCGGGTCGGTAGTTGCCGCTCGCGCCGACGCCGCCGAACGGCAGCTTCGGGCTGGCGAGGTTCGTCGAGCGATTGCGGTTGAGGATGCCCGAGCGCGTGCGCGCGAAGAACTGTTCGAAGCGTGCGGTCGAGCCGGTGAACACGGAGTTCGCGAATCCGTAGCGGCTCGCATCGATCACGGCGATCGCTTCCTCGTCGGAGTCGATCACCTCGATGCACAGATCCGGACCGAACACCTCGAGGTCGGTGTAGCCGGGCACGTGATGAACCCCGTCCGGGAGCCGGTGCAGTGATGCGCTCCGGTAGTAGCCGCCCGGGTGGTTTTCGCCGGCGAGGATCGGCTCCGCGCCGGCCTTCTTCGCGGTCTCGATCGCGGCTTCGAGCTTCGTCAGCGCGCCGTGGGTCGCGAGCGGTCCCGCGAATACGCTCGCGTCCTCGGGATTGCCGAACTTGAGCGAGCGCGCCGCGGTCGCGAGGCCCGCGATGAAGCGGTCCGCGATCTTGCGATGGACGAGCACGCGCTCCGTACCGGTGCAGCGCTGACCGGCCGACAGGTACGCACCGACGGCGACCTCGTGCACGGCCTGGCGCAGCGCCGCATCGTCGAGGACGACGCAGACGTTCTTGCCGCCCATCTCGAGCGCGACGAGCAGCTCCGGTCGATCAACGGATGCCTGGAGGATCCGGCGGCCGACCGCCCAGCTACCGGTGAAGCACAGCCCGCGGATCGGAGCGGCCTCGACCATCGCGGCGCCGACCTCGCCCGCACCGATCACCACGTTGAGCACGCCCGCCGGCAACTCTGCGGCCTGCGCCGCTTCGGCGTAGCGCTGGCCACAGAGCGGCGTGATGTCACTCGGCTTGATCACGACGGTGTTCCCGGCGAGCAGCGCGGGAACGACGTGGGCATGACAGAGGTGGAGTGGGTAGTTGAACGGGCCGATCACACCGACGACGCCGAGCGGCTGGAACCGCAGCGTCTCGCCAGGGCCGACCTGCCCCGCCTTGACGTCCCCCGCGATCGCCGCCTTCACGAGATCGAAGCGGTTGAGCAGCGTCTGGATCTCGAGCTTGGCCTCGCCGCGGATCTTGCCGGTCTCGAAGACGATCGCGTCCGCGAGCTGCTCCGCGCGTGCAGCGATCTGCTGCTTGAACCGCTCGAGGTGAGCGCCGCGCTGCGCGGCGGACAGGGCTGCCCAGGCAGGCTGTGCGCTCGCCGCTGCGGCGGCGGCATCCGCGACGGCGCTGACGGTGTAGCCGGTCTCGAACACCACAGCCCCGTCGGCCGCGGGGTTACGCGAGACGAGGGCCTTGCCCGAAGGCGCCACGAACGCGCCTCCAATGAAGTTGCCGAGCGACTGCACGGGCGAAGTACACCGCCCGCGGATCACCGGGTCAAGGCCGGCAGAGCGCCCGGTCGGGTAGCTGCCGCTCCCCCTCACGGAAACCTACCGAAAACCGTCGGGATCCCGGCGTGTTGGAGGTGGGCAGCCATGCTACACCCCCGACCTGATGCCGTCTCTGGTCTTCCTCGCCGGACCGATCGCGGGCCGACGATTCAAGCTTGGCGACGGCGAGTACGTGATCGGGCGGCGCAGCGACTGCCAGGTGTTCGTGCCGGACATGCGCGTCTCCCGACAGCACGCCAGGTTGTGGAAGGACGGCGAGGTCTGGACGCTCGAGGATCTCGGCTCGAACAACGGCACGTACGTCAACGGCGTGCGCGTCAAGACGTCGACGAACCTCCGCCATGACGACGAGATCGCGATCGCGAACAACCGGATCCGCGTCGAGGCACGCGAGCTGACACCGGCGCTGAAGCCGGGCGGCGGAGCCGTCACGATCGTCAACGTTGGCGAGATGCCGCTCCTGCGCGGCCGCGAGGACATGGGCTCGGGCGGTCGGATGCCGCTGATCAGCTCGGGGATGATCAACGTCTCCGACCAGCGCGCGGTTCGTCTGATCGAGCGCAAGCTCGACGCGCTCACCGAGGTGCTTCACGCCACCGCATCGTCGGATACCGGCGAAGCGCTGCTGCAGAAGGTTGTCGAGGCGCTGCTCCAGCTGTTCCCCCAGGCGGATGACGTCGGCGTTCTCGTCGAGGACGAACGGACGGGCGAGCTTCGCGTGCAGTGCCAGCGACACCGCGAGCACCTCGTTCGCGCGGTCGAGCAGGCCGAGCCCGAGGAGCTGAAGACCCAGAGCCAGGCCGGTCACCTGCGCGTACCCGGAACGATCATCCAGCACGTGATCAGCGACCACCGCAGCGTGCTCCTCGGTCGTGCCGGCGAGGGCGCGTCCGACGGCGAAGGCGAGACGGTCGGCAACCGGATGGGAGCGCCGCTTATCTATCACGGCGCCCACTACGGCGTGGTCTACGTCGAGAGCAAGACGATCGGCTTCCGTCAGGAGGATGTCGATCTCCTGCAGACGATCGCGACGCAGGTCGGCCTCGCGATGCACGCGACCCGCGTCGCCGCACAGCTTGCCAAGCGCGATCAGCTCGACCGCGATCTACGGATGGCGCGGCAGATCCAGCGCAGCCTGTTGCCGGCCAATGTCCCGCAGATCGTCGGCCTCGACTTTGCTGTGCACTACGAGCCCGCGTATCAGATCGGCGGCGACTTCTATGACTTCATCTGGCACGACCCGTCGCACCTCGGTGTCGCCGTCGGAGATGTCGCCGGCAAGGCGATCAGCGCCGCGCTGTACATGGCACGACTCACGTCCGAGCTGCGCTCGCGTGCGGCGATCGCGAAGACTCCGGCGCGCCTGCTTCGTCGGGTCAATCAGGAGATCGTCGGGCTCGGCGACGACGGCATGTTCGCGACGCTCGTCTACTGCATCTACGATCTCGAATCGCGCACGCTGATCTTCACCAACGCAGGCCACTGCGTGCCCCTGCTCCGCCGCGGTGATCGCGTATTCCCGCTGCAGGCAGAGCGCGCGCACACGCCGCCCCTCGGCGTGACTCCCGAGCTCGACGCTGGCGAAGCGCGCGTGCAGCTGTTGCCCGGCGACATGTTGATCATGGTGTCGGACGGAATCCTCGAGGCGCGCGATGCGCGCGGCAACGAGTACGGCCTGTCGCGGCTCTCCCGCCGCGTGCGCACGGCGCGCGGTAGCTCGGAGGAGGTCGTCAAAGCGATCCTCGCCGACATCGATGCGCACGCCGCGGATCAGGCCCAGGGCGACGACATGACCATCGTCGCGATGCGCATCGAGGAGCGCCGGGCCAAGCGCAAGACGACGACGATTCCGGGGGTAGCGATCGCCGAGCTGGCGAATGATGGCACCAGCCCCGCGGAGGGCGGCGGAGAACCTGAGCCATCGTGAGTAGTTGGCCGACTCCGAAGCGCTCGCAGACCATCTTCGTGGACGATCGCCCGTAGGGCTTGCCAACTCCGCGCCGGCCATGCCATAAGTCCGGTCCCCGGAGTTACGGACCATGGCGAAAAAGGGAAAATCAGGACGCGAGCTCATTCGGCTCGTGTCGACCGCCGATACCGGCTTCTTCTACACGACGTCGAAGAACCGCAAGCGGACACCCGACAAGCTCGTACTGAAGAAGTACGACCCTGTCGTGCGTAAGCACGTCGATTTCAAAGAGTCGAAGATCTAAGGAGACGTGCCATGTCGCGCGTATGTCAGGTCACCGGGAAGCGGCCGCTCGTCGGCTGTAACGTCAGCCACTCCAACCGCCACACCAAGCGTCGGTTCGAGATCAACCTCATGAACAAGAGGTTCTGGCTGGAAGACGAGAAGCGCTGGATCAACCTTCGGGTGTCTGCGCGCGGAATGCGGCGGATCGACAAGCTCGGTCTGCCCGCGGTACTCGCCGAGCTCAAGTCTCGCGGCGAGAAGTTCTAAGCAGCAGATGAACTTCGCGACGTACGTCGCGTCGTTTGTCTTTCTCCTGATTCTCGGGGGCTGCCCCGGCCCGCGCACGCCCAGCGTGCCTGCGGCCCCGCCCCTCACCATGGCGGTCACTCGCGATGGTGGTTCGCTGCGCGGCGTTGCCGGAGACGGCACGCGCACATTCGCGGCGATCACGACAACCTCGCCGAACCTTCAGACGTCGACCGCGATCGAAGCACGGCGCGGCGAATCGATCGCATGGAGCGTCCTGCTCGTCGGTGGCGGTGGACCGCTCGCGACAACGGCCGGCCTGCTCGTCGCCACGCTCACGGGTAGCGGACCTATCGGTGTCCGCAGTTCGCCAGCTGCGCAACCGGTGCCCGCATCTCCTGCCGAGTCCGCATCCACGGCGCCCGCACTGGGCGGCGCGGCGACAGCCGGTTCGGTGCGCGGTGAGCCCGGGGCCGTGATCGTCGGCCTCGATGCGGCGACCGGCGCGGGGCGCTGGCGCACCACGCTCGATGCGAGCGAGTGGTGCATCGTCGCAGCGATCATCGCGGCCCCGGACGGGGTCATCGTCGGCGGATCGTTCGCTGGCTCGCTGCGGATCCACGATCGCGTGGTGTCGAGCGGTGGTCGCTCGGATGGCTTCGTTGCGAAGCTGACCGCGACCGGCGAGATTGCGTGGCTCCTGCGCGTCGGTGGCTCGGGCCCCGATGCGGTGCAGGGCGTTGCTGTCCGCGGACCGCGCATCGCGATCGCCGGCACGTTCGCCGCCGGTGCAGATCTGCTCGGAACGGACCTGCCCGCGTTCGACGACACGTCGCCCTATGCCGACGCCTTTGTCGGCGTCCTCGACGGCAGCGGCGCGCGCGTGTGGTCCGCAACGTTCGGCGGCAAGCTCGCCGAGACGGTCGCCGGCGTGGCGATCGACGATGCCGGCCGCGTCGCAGTCGCGGCGAATGCACGCGAGGTCGTTCATGTCGGTGGAACCGACCTCGTCGCGCAAGGTCTCGCCGACGGACTCGTCGCGTGGTGGTCGAAGGAAGGCACGGCAAGTCACGCAGTCCTCCTCGGCGGCCCCGACTTCGACGGCCTGCGTGCGATCACCGCGGTCGGCGAGCGGATCATCGTTGGCGGGTTCTACTCGGGCGCGATACGGCTCGGCGATCGCGCGATCGCGGCCGGTGGCGGCGACGACGCATTTCTCGTCGCGCTCGATGCGCACGGCGCGGTCGTCGACCGGTGGGAGGTCGGCGGCGTGGGGCGCGAGGAGATCACCGCACTCGCAGCGGTCCCCGGTGGCTTCATCGCGGGCGTCGCGCACACCGCAGCGGCGAATGTCGCCGGCGTCACGCTGCCGCTGCCGAAGGATCCACTCGGCGGCGCGGCGATCGTCGTTCGCCCGGTTCGCTAGACCTCGAACAGCATGCGCTCGGGCGCCTCGAGCCGTTCCTTGACGGCGACGAGGAACGACACGCCTTCGCGACCGTCGACCACGCGGTGGTCGTACGAGAGCGCCACGAACATCATCGGCCGAACCTTGATCTCGTCGCCGATCACGACCGCGCGCTTGACGATGTTGTGCATGCCGAGAATGCCGGTCTGCGGGTAGTTGAGCAGCGGCGTCGACATCATCGAGCCGTAGATCCCGCCGTTCGACACGCTGAACGTGCCGCCGCTGAGATCATGGAGGCCGAGCTTGCCGTTGCGCGCGCGGTCCGCGAGCTCGCCGATGCCCTGCTCGACGCCGGCAAACGACAGCTGGTCGACATCGCGCAGCACCGGAACCACGAGGCCCTTCGGTGCTTGCACGGCGATCCCGAAGTCGTAGTGCTTCTTGTAGACGATGTTGCCGCCGATGACTTCGGCGTTGATCCCGGGGAACGCCTTGCACGCGTGAACACACGCCTTGACGAAGAACGACATGAAACCGAGCTTCACGCCGTGCGTCTTCTCGAAGCTGTCCTTGTACTTCGCGCGCAGCTCCATGACCGCGGTCATGTCGACTTCGTTGAAGGTCGTCAGCGAGGCACTCTCGTGCTGCGCCTGAACAAGGCGCTCCGCGACGCGCTTGCGCAGCGGCGACATCGGCAGAACTTCATCGCGCGGGTCAACGCGCGCGAGGCGCGCAGCCTCGTCGGGTCCACTCGCCGCGGCCGGTGCGCTCGGCGCCGCCCTCGGGATCGATCCGCCCTCGCGGGCGCGAGCACGCTCCGACGGAGTGAGCCTCAGCAGCGCGTCCTTGTCGAGCGACTGACCGTTGCCGGACATCGACGGACCAGGCTGCTGGTGCTTCTGCGGTACCGGCGGTGCGCCGACGACGGCAACCCGACCGGTGGGTTGGTTCGGCGGTTCGATCGGCTTGGTCGGCGCGCGGCCGACGGCGGGTGCAGGTGCAGCGGCCGTTGCCGGCTTCGTGGTCTCGGCCTTCACCGGAGCGGGCTTGGTTCCCGCGGCCCCCGCTTCGACGGCGCCGATCACTTCGCCGACCTTGACGGTCGCGCCGACCTGAGCGCGCTGCTCGGACAGCGACCCGGCGACGGGCGATGGCAGCTGCACCGTGATCTTGTCGGTCTCGAGCTCGGCGATCGGCTCGTCGATCGCGACGGTCTCGCCAACCTGCTTGAGCCAGCGGGCAATCACCGCCTCGGAGATTGATTCACCCAGCTGCGGTACGACCAGATCAGCCATGCGCGCATGCTACCGCGGATCGGGCGCTTGCCTGCACCGTGACGGGCGTCTTGCTGTCACGGCGTGCGGTGGTCCAGCCGCTGGGCGTGCTCCCGGCTGGGATGTCGACCCGCGGCGGAAGGGCGCTCGCGGCGCGGCGGATCACCGCGCGTCGAAGGCCTGCAGCAGGATCTGCTGCTGCTCGAGGACGTGCGCCTTGTGCGAGCCGGTCGCCGGGCTCGCGCTCTCGGCGCGACCGATGAAGTCGTAGCGCAGCTTCCTGCCCTCGATCAGCCGCTGCACGCGCGGCGTGACGAAGTTCCCCGCGCCCATGTTGCATGGCTCGTCCTGGACCCAGAACAGCTCCTGCAGCTTCGGGTACTTGTCGATCGTCGCTGCAGCGACGAGCTGCGGCCACCACGGGTACAGCTTCTCGAGCCGCACGATCGCGACCGTGCTGTCCGAGCGACGCGCGCGCTCATCAGCGAGCTCGTAGTAGATCTTGCCCGAGCACAACAGGAGCCGCGTCACCTTGTCCGGATCCGCGTCGTGATCGTGGAGCACGCGATGGAACTTGCCGGTCGCGAGCTCGTC
>JAYUYE010000854.1:0-3222 GCA_043752985.1 Myxococcales bacterium | reverse complement strand
CCGTCGCCACGTGCGACGAGCAGAAGTAGTCAGCGCTCCATCACGGCATCTGCCACGACCTCGCCGACCGCCGGCGATGCGGTCGCACCGTGGCCGCCGAGGCCCGCGGCCCAGACGAGCCAGGGGCGCCGTGGATCGCGACCGAGCCGCATCTGGCGATCCGGCGTGAAGCTGCGCTGACACGCCCACTGCCGCGCGATGCCGACGCGCGCGAAGTCGGGCGCCACCTTCGCGAGCACCGCACGCAAGCCGCGCTCACCCTCGGGATCCGTCTCCGCGTCGCACGGCGGACCGGACGTCGCGTCGCACGCCGACGTCAGCAGGTGCTCGCCGTCGCCACGCACGTAGAGCTCCTCGCTGCCGAGGTGCCACAGGTACGGCGTGTCCGCCCGCGCCTGCGCTTCGAGCACGAACAGGTGGCGCTTGAACGCGTCGAGCGGTGGATCGCCGGTGACCGCGCCGGCCCATGCACCGCTGGCATCGACGACGATCCCCGCGTCGATCGGTCCGCGCGCGGTGAACACGCGCGCTCCGGTGCCCGACGCTTCGATCCGCTCGACGCCCGCACCGAGAACGACCCGCGCATCCGCGGCATAGCGCGCGAGCAGTGCGCGGATGTCGATCACGCCGTCGCTCGCGATCGACAGGCCCGCCGCGATCGGCAGGTTCGCGAGCTCGGGCCAGTGCGCGAGCACTGCACGCCGATCGATGACAGTGGCTCGAACGCCATGGCGCTCGGCGCGTGCGAGGTACGCGTCGATGCGGGCGGGCTCGTCGAACGTGAGGATGCCGCCGGTCGCACGCCAGGCGCGCGAGAGATCGGTCCTCAGCAGCGCTGCGCCGCGGACGGTGAGCGCCGTGGTCGCGTCATCCTCGGCGAGCTGGCGGCCGAGCCCGGCGCCTCGCCCACTCGCGAATCGGCCCAGGCTGGTCTCGCGCTCGAGCACCACGGCGGTCACGCCACGGCGCTGAAGCGCCCATGCCGTTGCGCATCCCGCGAATCCACCGCCGATGATCGCGACATCGATCTGCGGCGGCAGCTCGCTCACCCGCGCCTTGTAGCACGCGGACCGTGGCAAACTCCGCCATCATGCCCCGCCTGATCCGGATCGATACGGATGACGAAATCGGGACCATCAGCGACGTGCAGCTCAAGTTCCTGGCCGAGCAGCTCGAGGCCGACCACGAGGAGGACACCGACTACTTCATCGACCGCGAGACCCTCGAGCTGATGTCCGACAACGGCGCGGACCCCGAGCTCCTGGCCATGCTCGAGAAGGCGATCGGCGACGACGACGAGATGAAGATCGCCTGGGAGGCCGCCTGATCCGGCTCGCCCACTTGCCGGTGGCCACTCGGGCTTCCTGAACCAAGGCACTGATCTCGCAGGGTTGGCCTGAATTATCGGCGGCACCACCCTTGCTCGTGAGGGGGGCATGAAGCGACTCGCCACTCTCCTTGCCGTCTCTGCCTTCGCCGCTCCCGCCTGCGTAGCCGAGGACGACATCTACGACGGAGAGGCCATCAAGTCCGAGGATGGCAAGGCGGACTCGAGCGCCCTCGCGGTGTTCGTCAACATGGAGATCAAGGGCTCGCTGCTCACCGACTCGAGCTTCGACAACGCCAAGACCATCCAGGACCAGCTCCTGTACACGGTCGGTCACCTCAACTGGGATAACTCGCTCGCCCGCATCGACCGCATGGTGCTCAAGAGCGCGACCAAGACCACGGTCGGTGGCAAGACCAAGATCGACTACGAGGTCACCCTCCCGGTCGCCTGGGGCAAGCGCAACGCGGTCCCGAACACGTACACGTTCAAGCTGCCGAAGGACATCTCGTTCGAGGGTCAGAACGCCTTCGCCGAGAAGTACAAGCACGACTGCGTCGACGCCGGGGCGCACGACGTCGACTCCGGCTCGATGTTCTACTACTACCGCCCGCAGGCAACCGGTTGCACGCAGGCCGCTGCCGATCTCCTGACGGTTGAAGCGATTGTCTCGCCGAGCCCGATCCAGACCACCGGAAAGTTCCCCGAGTACAACAAGGTCTGGGAAGACGGCTCGCTCAACGTCGTCGCCATCTTCGGCAAGTACGAGGACGGCGCGACCACGTCGGCCGACGCCGGCATCGCTGCCTACAACGAGTTCATCAAGGAGATGAAGACCGAGCTTGGCGCCCGCAACCTCGTCACGGTTCCCGCGACCATCCCGACCTCGCCCGGCGTCGGGACCCCCGACATCGAGATGACGGCGACCTTGCCCGACGGCAAGAAGATCAAGGTCACCGCGCTGCTCTCCGACAACGTCCAGACCGGTCTCTCGCAGCCCGCGTTCCGCACGCGCTACGAGAACGCGTCGACCCGCGCTGACTTCATCGTCTACAACGGCCACGCTGGCCTCGGCGCCAACGTCCGCGCGCTCGCCTCGAAGGGCAAGTGGGTCGCCGGTCAGTACGTCATCGTGTTCATGAACGGCTGCGATACGTTTGCGTACGTCGACGACGCGCTCAACACCGCGCACAAGATCATCAACCCCGACGACACGACCGGCTACAAGTACATCGACATCGTCACCAACGCGATGCCCTCGTTCTTCAGCTCGATGGCCGACGCCTCGATGGCCATGTTCCGCGGCCTCGCGGCGCACGACGACCCGAAGACGTTCGAGCAGATGTTCCGCAACATCGACTCCGCCGAGGTCGTCCTCGTCTCCGGCGAGCAGGACAACACGTACACCCCCGGCGGTGGCGGTACCCCCGCAGCGTGGGCCGGCATCAACGTGAGCGCGGGCGCCAAGAAGGGCGAGACCCTCAAGTACCCGACCCCGATTCTCGCCGCCGGCAAGTACCAGTTCGCGATGACCGGCTCCTCCGGCGACGCCGACCTCTACGTCAAGATCGGCCGCGAGCCGACGGCGACCAGCTTCGACTGCCGCCCGTACAAGACCGGCTCGAACGAGACCTGCGAAGTGACCCTCGCGCAGCCCGCCGCAATCTTCGTCCAGGTCCGCGGTTACGCGACCGGCACCTCGGCTTACAAGCTCGTCGGCAAGAAGATCTGACCCTCACGCTTTAACGTACTGCGCGGCCCCAGGAGACCAGGTCTCACGGGCCGCGTAGCCATTTTCGGGGTCAGAACACGCGTTCGTAGTCGCCGTACGTCGCCGCCGCTTCGTGCGCACGCAGTGGCCCGGCGAGGTCGGCCCACAACACCGAGAGGTCGAG
>JAYUYE010000853.1:0-7961 GCA_043752985.1 Myxococcales bacterium | reverse complement strand
TGACCTCCGACAGCTTGCCGGAGACCACGGCGTGGAACTTCTCCCAGATCCGCGGCACGCCAAAGAACACCGTGGGCCGCGCATCCTTGAGGTTGTCTGCGACCTTCTCGATCGATTCCGCGAAATAGACGATCGACCCCGCCGTGGCCGGCATCAGCACGGTCGTCATCTGCTCGGCGATGTGCGACAGCGGCAAGTACGACAGCGAGACATCGGTGTCCGTGCCGCTACCGACCGCGATCAACGTCTGCGCTGTCCACGCGAGGTTGCGATGCGACAGCATCACGCCCTTCGGCGGGCCCGTCGTTCCCGACGTGTAGATCAGCGTGGCGAGGTCGTTCTGCTCGATCGCATCGATCCGCTCGTCGAGCTGGGCTTCGGTGGTGCCATCCGCCTTCGCGAGGAAGTCGAGCCACGTCAGGACATCGGCGCCGGTGGCCGTCGCGCCGCGCATCATGACGATGTGCTTGCACAGGGGCATCTCGTCGCGCTTCGCCTTCACCTTCGCAAGCTGCGCTGCGTCCTCGACGAGGACCACGTGCGCTTCGCTGTGATGGACGATGTACTGCACTTCTTCCGGCGAGCTCGTCGTGTAGATCCCCGCGGGTGCGCCGCCGGCGAGCATGGCCGCGTGATCGAGGATCACCCATTCGGGCCGATTGAACCCGAGGATCGCGACGGTGCCCCCGCGCTCGAAGCCGAGCGTGATCAGGGCGCGGGCCGCGGTGCGGACCTGCTCGACGAACGCCTTCCACGTCGTGGGTTGCCAGCGACCGTTGACCTTCGCCTGGTACGCGACCGCCGAGGGGCGCGTGGCTGCCTGACCGAGAAGTCGATGCGGAATCAAATCGCGAGCACCCATCACACCGTCCCTCTGTCAGTTCTTGGCTTTGCTGCCCGGGAAGTAGACCGTCGAGCGCTTCTTGCCCTTCGCCTTGAGCAAGCCGTCCGCGATCAGCTTGCGGATCGGGAGTGCGAGATCCTTGGTCGTGGTGCCGAGCTGCTTGTTGATCTGCTCGATCCGCATGCCCGGGTTCTTGCCGACGAACGACAAAAAATCGTCCTGCAGCTTGTCGAGCTCGTTCGAGGTCCGCTTGGCGCCGCGGCCCCGCGACCGACCGATCCGGACCATGCCCGCGCTCCCCCCACGTGCACTGCCGCCGCGGCCGAGTGCTGACTCGAGCGTGTCCATCGCTGCGCGACGGGCGAGCTCGGTGACCTGCGCAACAAAGCCGTCGACGAGGCGCTGGATATCGGAGTGCAGATTAGACATGTCTGTTTCTCGACGCTGAGTGAATACTAATGTTCAGCGGCGGTGCGCATTCGACCACACAAGAACTGCTGTGACAAGGCTACGGGGCGTAGGCCGCGACGACGTCTGCGAGGGTCACGTACACGACCGGACCGAGATGACGAGTTCCGAGCCGCAGATCGGCGTACTTCAAGAAGCCATCTACGCGTAGATATTCTCCTTCGCTGAAACCGGGGGTCGCAGGATGAAAGCCCATCATCAACGTGCGCGGGATCTCGAGTGGCTGACCGTCCCAGTTCGCATCGAAGAGCCCGTTCATCTCGGGCAGCGTCACGTAGTCGATCATCACGCCGTTGTCCGGAACCTCGAGGATCGGCAACGTCGTCGCACCGGTCGCGAGCACGTTCGTGTCGCTCGGATAATACGGCTGGCTGGTGTCGCCGATCGGATTCCAGTTCTCCATGTTCCAGCGGTAGAGCTCCTTGCCGCTCCACTCTTCAATGCGCTTCCAGTTGAGCGCGCTGGTGTCGGCGGTGAAGCCTTTGTCGGCGAGCGCCGCCACGGTCTCCAGCGTTGCCGTCCAGCCGCCGGCGCGGAACGTCTTCGGGGTGCCGAGCCCGCGCTGTGCGAAGATCGTCTTTGCATGCTCGAGCAGCGTGCCGAAGCGGGTGCGGCCGTAGGCGCCGAGCTTGATCGTGTAGCCGGTCAGGTCGGTCGCATAGACCGTCGACTGATCGGTGATGCAGGTGATGCCGGCTGCCTCGACGAAGTTACAATAGGGGTGGATGTGCAGGCCGATCTCGTCGTCGTGCTCATCGCGCTGCTTCTGCAGCCAGGTCACGAGCTCGGTCCGGCGCGCCTCGGTCACCATGGGATCCGTGAACGTGTACGGACCCACGAAGTGCGTCAGTCGCAATTCGGAGTGATCGCGATGCATCCTGTCCTGATAGACATTGGCAGGGTTACCCGGATCCGCGAAGTCCCAGTCCGTGGTGACCAGCACGTAGTACGGAGCAGTCCGCTTGAACGGCATGCTCGCGAACGCTTCGGTCGAGCCGTTCGCCGCGAGCAGCACCTGGTGCGTCCCCGGCGGGAGGCCCGCGAGCGAGACCTGCACGCCATACTGACCGTTCGACTGCTCGAACAGCCGCTTGACCGGCACGTCACCAACCCATGCGTCGACGAAGTCCGTGCCGCCCGGCACGGTGACCAGGATCGTCATCAGCTCGGGATCCGTCGTCGCGGCGTTGGGGACGATCCACCACTCCTTCACGCCATCGACGGTGTACGCGGAGTCGTTCTCGGCCGGTGCGGCCGGCTTCTCCGTGCGTGGCGGCGGATTGTCTCCGCACCCAAAAACTCCCAGACTGAGCACGATCACGAGTGGCCAGGTCGGCATCGCGCGGACCCTATCACGCCGTGTTCGACGACAACCATGATAGTTTCCGGGGGAATGTCGCTCGTTCCCCTCGTCTCGATCCTGCTGTTTGGTGCGGCGTGCGGCGGAGTTGCAGCGGAGGCACCACTCACGCTCAAGCTCGGGATTCCTCGCGATCAAGCGACCACACAGCTCCGGTCCCATCAGTACTGCCACACGACCGATGGCCCGCCGCAGAACCTCGAGACCTATCCACGGTGCAAGCGCGCCGGGACGGAGTGGGGCGAGTCGTGGGTGACGGCACGCTTCGAAGCCAACACGCTGGTCGAGGTCCGCCGCTGGGAGCGCTACACCGATGACAACGCCGCGGTCGAGCGCTGGAACGCGCTGGTCGCCGAGCGGCTCAAGCTCGGCGGCGACGATCCGAGCGCGCTCGACGCACTGAAAGCACGCGGCCCCCTGGAGTCTGGAACGCGCTCGGTCAAGGCGTTCCGCGTCGACCCGAAGACAGTGGTCGCCGTGTATCTCCTGACGCCGTCACCACCCGAGGACGCGAGCGTGCTCGAGGCGATCGTCCGCGTGAAGTAGAAAACAAGACCGGCCCTCCTCGCCAGAGGGGGCCTCCCGTCGACCAAGCCTGTGTGAGGAGCTCAGCGCGGGCCGGCGTTGACGAGCCGGGTCGCCGAGAGCCCCGTGACGACCAGCGTCGCGCCGCCATTGCCCGCTGCGGGCGGAGGCGCACCATCGAACCAGCCACCCGAGAAGTCGCCCTGCACGCCGGCGCTGGTGTCGACGTCGGTCTGATTTCCAAACCAGTTGTTGTTCTTGAAGTCGGCGCCGGTGCCGCCATAGAACATCAGGCCGTAGGGCGTCGTGCTGATGTTGCTGTTGACGACCTTGATCGTGTTGCCGCTGCCGCCGAAGTGCATGTCGCAGTGGGTGGTGTCCAGCTCGCCCATGTTGAGGCCGACCTGCGAGTACTGCATGTCGATCGTGCCGCCCGACATCATGAGGAAGTCGCCGCTCGTCTTGGCCATGTACGTGTCGAGGATCGTCGCGGTGCCGCCCGAGATCGAGATCGGACCACCGGTCTGCTTTGCGTAGGTCAGCTTGAGGTGACCACCGGTCGGGATCGAGAAGCCGCTGTGATTGGCGCCCACGGTCGCGGGTCCGATGATCACCGGTGCGGCCTTGGTGCCCTGGACGTCGAGGATGCCGGCGATGCTGACGCCGACGCCCGGCGCGAACGTGATGATCGTTCCCGCGGCAACCGTCACCGTCACGCCTGCGGCGATCGTGGTCTGACCGGTGATGTTCATCGTACCGGTCCACGTCGTGGATTGGGTGATCGTGCCGGTCATCGGCGTGCCGCCGCCGCCACCGCCGCCGCCACCGCCGCCACCGCCGCCACCGCCACCGGTTCCGTCATCGCCGCCGCCGGGCTCGTCGGTTCCTACGACGCATGCGGCGAGCGACAAGGACAGTAGGGTGGTCAGGAGCTTGTTCATGACAGGAGTGTAAAGCAACGGATGTGCCGCTCGCGCGCTCCGCGCCCTGCTCGTGATGCGCAAGATCGTTGGGTTCCAGGCGTGTAGGGAAACCACACTGATCCGCGATCGGGGGGGCCAGTCCCAGGCCCTGATGACTGGATGACCCGCTGTGCGGAGATCGCTCAGTTCGCCGGAACCAGAAAGCGGAGGAAGCGCCAGGTGCGCGCCTTCCAGGCGAGCTCGTCGTGCGTCGCCCCGGGCTCCGAGTGGTAGCAGATCGCGTCGCTGCCGACCGTGCACTCCGGCGAGGTCGAGACCGACCAGCCAAGACCGTCGAGGACATCGCGGACCTCGACGGTGTCGGCCGCGCCGTCGCTGTTGGTGCCGACGTTGCCGCCGTGGTCGAGATAGATCGCGAGCGGCTGCTTGCCGTAGCTCGGGAGCTGGTCGCGCAGCGCATGGTCGTTCGGCCAGAACGCTCCCGACAACGATGCGACCGCCGCATAGGTCTGCGGATACGCGAGCGCGAGGTGCATCGAGACCAGGCCGCCGAGCGAGCTGCCACCGACCGCCACGCGCTCGGTGTTCCACCGCACCTGCGCGAGCGCCTTGGGCTGGAGCTCCATGACCTGGAACTGCATGAACGTCGTCATCGTCGCCGCCGCCAGGCCGTACTCGTTGTTGCGTGCTGCCGAGTGCTCGGCGGCGATCACGACGATGGGTGCCACGCGTCCCGCGGCGATCTCGGTATCGAGCGCGACGTTGAGCTCCCAGCCGGTGTGACCGAAGCAGCAGTCGTGATCGTCCCAGACGTTCTGGCCGTCGTGCATGAACAGCACGGGATACGTCTTCGCGCCGTTCGCAGGAGCTGCGTAGCCGGGCGGCAGATACGCGGTGACGTCGCGGCAGTTGCCAAGTGCGGTCGAGCACGCTTGATCGAGCTCGATGAGGTGACCGCGACCCGAGTCCGGCGTGTTGAGGATGCTGTTCTTGCCGTCGGGATTGCCGATGAAGTCGTCGTACGCGAACGCCGGATCCCTGGGATCGAGCGACCACGCCGCACCGTCGAACAGCTTGTACGGCCAGAAGCCCGAGGCGACCGGCCCGACCGCGACGATCAGATCGCTGCCGCACACCGCGCGGGACGCGAGCTCCGTGGTCGACCAGTTGTTGAACCCGCCGGCGATCTGGATCGGAGCCGCGGTGCGGAACACCGCGCGCCCGGCAGACCACAGCGGCCCGAGCCTGGCGCGTGCATCGAGCTCGGCGCGGAGCTCGGTCACCAGCACCGGATCGCAGCTCGCGACGGCTTGGTCGTGCAGCGCGATCACGCAGGCGGCGCCGGCGAACCCGGCGGGGCAACCGTGGGCACCTGCATCTGACGCGGCGTCGGGCGACTCGCCCCCCGCATCGTGCGTCTCGGTCGACGAGCCGGGGTTGCACGCGACCAGCGCGAGCGGGGCGAACAGGGACAGGAGGAGCTGGCGCATGTTGAGGATCGCGACGGCCGGAACGAGATCGACGCCCAAGTGCGTGATGTCGCGTGCCATCCCCTCGGTTCAGCAATGCATGTGCCGGTTCATTCGTGGTAGCCCCACCCAGTTCGCCGCCCACCGGACAAGTCGTTATCATGAATCCTACTGCTCTCCGCTGTCTTGCCCTCGTGCTGCTGATCACCTCGGCGTGCGCCGACTTCGGCCGCAAGGACAACTACTACTCCGTCAACGCCGACGGGACGCGCTCGAAGAAGTACTCGCGCGTGAACCAGTACACGAGCTACGGCATCGGAGGCCTCGGTGCGCAGGCGACGATCGCCGCTGCCTACGAGAACGCGCAGCACGCTCCCGCACCGAGCATCGAGGTCGAGATCCTCAATGCGGCGTTGCCCTCGGGCGTCACCCTGGAGGGCGGCACGATCAAGATCGCAAAGGACGCGCCGTTCGTGGCGATCGGTCGCTTCGAGGTCGCGTACTGGCTATCGTCGGCACCGCAGGAGACCGAGGTCGCTGACGACCTCCGCCGGCTCGCCGCGGTCACCACCGCCAATGTCGTCGTCGTCGAGGTCACGCGCATGGCGCATGGCGATCCGCGCGTGAACTTTCTCAGCGGAATCTTGCTGCGCAAGGGCGGCGAGAGTGCGGCGACCGCGCAGTCCACATCCACCGGCGTGCGTGCGAAGGCGAGATTGATCTACGCGTCGAGAGCTGCGGGTTGTCTGTCGGCCACGGAGTTCGCCGACGAGGTCTCGGCGCGCCTCGGCTACTCGCCGTGGGTCGACGATTCCGCGCGCGAGATTCACGCCGAGATCGTGAACCACGACAAGGCGTTTCGCGCGACGGTGCGGCTCGGCGACGGAACCAAGAAGATCCTCACCGCCGTGAGCTGCAAGCTGCTGACCGATGCGGTGGTCAGCACGGTCGTCGTGCAGCTCGACTCCGCCCCCAAGCGCTTCGACTAGCTCGTGTTCGCCACCACCAACGTCGAGAAGGTCATCCGCCACCTCGTGCGATTCGGAGCCACGCATGCGGAGGCCGAGGATCTCGCGCAGGAGTCGTTGCTGATCGCGTGGCGCAAGAATGCCGAGCTCGATCGCGAGCGTTCCCTCGACGGTTGGCTGTTCGGGATCGCGCGCAACGTCTATCGCAACCACGCGCGAAGCATGAAGCGGAGTCCGATCACCGACGCCGTCGCGGCCGTGCCGATGCGCGCCGAAGCCTTGCCGTCGATCGCCAGCTCGATCACGGTGCGCGAGGCGCTGCAGACGTTGCCGGAGAACCAGCAGGATATCGTGATCCTGCACGAGCTCGAGGAGTACACGCTCAAGGAGACCGCGGAGCTCCTCGAGATCCCGTTCGATACGGCCAAGGATCGGCTGCGCCGCGCACGCGAGGCGTTGCGGACGACGATGCGTGAGGACTTCGCTGCATCCGGGGATGCCGAACGTCGCGAGGCGCGTGCTAGCTCGCGGGTCGTCGTCGCCGGGGTGCTGGCGGGCTTCGTCGGATTACTCGCGCAGTCGGGGAGCGCCACCGCAGCAACCGCTGGCGCGATCGCCGCGAGCCAGGGTGCGGGCTCCGCGCAGGCGGTGGGGGCGACCTGGCTGGGCAAGGTCGCGATCGGTGCGGCCCTGGTCGCCGGCGGAATCGGAATCGGGATTGTCGCGCACCGCACGCTGGGATCGCGCGAACCATCGGCTCGCGTGATCGCCGCGGCGCCGGACGTGACCGAGCCTGGGGCCGGCGTGCCCGTCGCGGTGACGCCGGCGGTGGTGGCCCCCGTGGTCGTGGCTCCCGTCGGTCTCGATGCGGGTGTGGATGCCGCGGCGCCGCGGGTCGCTCGCACGTCGGCTCCGGTGCCAACACCCCCGGATCCAGGTGGCGCGGGCGCGAACCCCGAGGCGCAGGTGATCGAGCGCGCACGCACCGCGCTGACGCGAGGCCGCCACGACGAAGCGCTACGCACGCTGATGTCTCACGAGCGACAGTTCCCGGATGGTCAGCTCGCCGAAGAGCGCGATGTCCTCGTGATCGAGGCATACGTCAGCACCGGAAAGGTTCGGATCGCGCGCGACCGCATCGCGCGCTTCACCGCCGCCTATCCCACGAGTATCCATCGCGCCAAGGTCGCTGCTCTGGCACAGGAGCTCGACCGTTGACCGATGACCGCGAGCACGCGATCGACGAGATCGTGCAGAGCGCGAGGCATCTGCGGCCACGGACGCCGCGCTGGCTGTGGCTGCTCGCCGGTGGCCTGGGTATCGGGTGTGCGATCGCGTTCGTGATCGTGCTGCTCAGCGACGGAGATCCGGGCGGACCGGCGACCGGCGCACCTCCCGCAACGA
>JAYUYE010000852.1:0-3227 GCA_043752985.1 Myxococcales bacterium | reverse complement strand
GCTCCGCCAGCGTCAGCACGAACGAGTTGTGCGCCGTCAGGAAGTGGTGCTCGACGAACTGCTCGGGCCCGACGCCGAACAGCGGATGAAGCTTGAACATGTTGAGGCCCGTGGCCCACGCCTCGTAGCGCAGCTCGGTCGACATGTCGGCATTCATGCCGCCGCGGCTGCCGAGCACCATCGCGGCGAACCCAGCCGCGCCTGCGGGCACCACCGCCCACAATCCGTACCGCCGTATCATGTAGACGCCGGGCACGAGCAAGGCGGAGATCAGGCCACCTCGCGACTTCGTCATCAGGATCGTCAGCACGACGAGGATCACGCCGATCGCACAGAACGCGACGCCGACCGCGGTTCGCCTGCGCAGCGCAAACGCGATCAGCAGGGAGAGCGCGCCCGCCGTGATCGTCATCGCGACCTCGTTCGGATCGTGAAGCTCGCCGCGATACCGCACGCGCTCTTCGACGGAGTACGTACCGAACATGCCGATGTGCTCGCAGCGATATTCCTTGCCGGGCTCGGCATCGGGACCGAGGCACTGCTCGGCCATGTCGCAGCGACGGCCGTCGGGCTTGCCGTTGATCGATCCGTCGGTGCCTTCCTGTCCGGCGACGCACTGCTTGTCGGCGAGCCCCTGATGAAAACACACGACGGTGATGAACAGGCACGCGCTGACCAGCGTGCCCGCCACGATCTGGAACGTCCGGAACTTCTGCACACCGTGCGCGATCACGGTGTACAGCGCGAAGATGATCGCGAACATCACGGCTTTGCCGAGCAGCTGCTCCGGAACCGAGACCGCCGTGCTGACGATCGCCCAGACCATGAAAGCGATCACCAGCGGGAGCGTCGGGACCGCGATCGGCTGGAGCCGGCGCAACCGAACGTCGATGACCCAGCCGAGGACGGCGAGCCCCGTGAACAGGTGAAGGAACGGGACCCGTTGCAGCAGGAGGACGAACTCCTGCGGTCTCACCAGGATGAAGATGATGAGGCAGATGATGCCGGGGATCGCGAACACGTCGGTCAGGCAGCCTAGCAACGGCTCACGGTAGGAGCGACGCGCTCCATAGTGATGACTCCGCTAGGAATCGGGCACAGAGCCTATCCGCGGGTCGTGACCTCACTATCCTTGGAGCGTCGTGATCCGCGAGATGCTGGCAGACCTTCTGCACCGAGCCGGCGCGCTGAGTGCCGTACTCAAGGTCCGCGGAGTCGTGCCGGTTCCGACCGTGAGCATCACCACGTACCACCATGTCGCGGATCACGACCCGTCGTATCCGTACGATCCGGATGCGGCGGATTCGACACCGGCGCAGTTCCGCTGGCAGATGGAGACGCTCGCCCGCCACTGCACGCCGATCGGGATCGACGAGCTGTTGCGCGCCCTCGATGGCGCACCTCTGCCGAAGAACCCGGTGATGGTGACGTTCGACGACGGGTACCAGAGCTGTCACGACATCGCGCTCCCGATCCTGCGTGCCGTGGGGATCCGGGCGACGTTCTTCATCGCGACGTCGTTCGTCAACGAGCGCAAGCTGTACTGGTGGGAGCGCGTCGCGCTGCTCATCAATCAGGCCGCGCATGGCGCGACGCTCGTGTACCCGAAGCGGCTGGTGCTCGAGCCGCGCAGCCGTGCGTCGAGGATCGCGCTGCTCGACACGATCAAGGACACGCCGAAGCTGGACGTCAATCGATTCTTGGTCGGTGTTGCAGGGGCGCTCGGCGTGCCGTGGAACGACGAGATCGAGGCATCGTATGCGAACGGCTTGATCATGAGCTGGGACCACATCCGCGCGCTCGCTCGCGCCGGCATGGATGTCGAGTCGCACTCGCGCCATCACCGGGTGTTGCAGACGCTCGATGCCCGTGACCTGCACGACGAGCTCGCCGGCTCGCGCCAGGACATCGAGACCCAGCTCGGCAGACCGGTGCGGGCGCTCGCGTATCCGGTCGGGCGTCGGCTCGGTCGGGGTAGCGAGCGGATCCGCGCCGCGGTCGCCGCCGCCGGGTACCGGATCGGCCTGTCCAATGCGAGCGGGGCGAACCGGATCTGGCCGGGAGCACTGGGAAGCTTGATGCCGTTCGACCGGTTCGACGTCCGCCGCCAGTCGCTCGACCGCTCGATGTCGGACGCCATGTTCCTGACCCAGATCGCGATTCCGCGATTCGGGTACTACGGGCGTCACGGCGACTGATCGGGTGGAAAACTGGATCGCAGGGGGCGAAGCGGCCGAAAATTTTCTCCATGAACCACCTCCGTCGTGAGAGTCCCCGGGTCGACGTCGAAACGCTGTGCTGGGAAGTGGTGAACGGGCAGGCCGGCCAGGACTCCGGCCTCGCGGTCGACCTGTCCTCGATGGGCCTGCGGATCGAGCGGCCCTACGTCGGCGGACCGACGCGTCGCGAGGTTCAGCTCGAGATCGAGGTGCCCGGGATCGACGAGATCATGTGGGCCAAGGGCGATGTGTGCTCCGACGTCCTCGTCCCCAATCGCACGACGGCCGGCGGACCGATGGGGCTGGTCCGGCGCACCGGCTATCGTCTGGTCACCGCTGCGACCCGCGATCTGCGAATGCTCCGAGAGTACGTGTTCGACACCGACCGCGTCCGTCGCCGCGAGGCGCTCGAATCGATGAACGCGAGCTGCTACTTCCGCGCCTGAGTCCGGGCTGGAGGGCCAAAGATTTACTCCCGAGCCTGGTGATAGAGAGCGAGGTAGGCATCGACCATCCGGTCGTGGCTGTAGCGCGCGAGCGCGACCTCGCGGCCCTTCACGCCCATCGCACGCGCGCGATCGTGATCGCCGATCAGCGTGCCCAGTGCCGCGGACAGCGCGGCCTCGTCGACCGGCACGAGCAGGCCTGTGACGCCTTCCTCGACCACACTCGGTAGTCCGCCCACGGCGGTCGCGATGATCGGTAGCGACGCAGCCATCGCCTCGGGGACGACGAGCGGCAGACCCTCGCTCTTCGACGACAGCGCGAACACGTCGAATGCATGCACGAGCTTCGGCACATCCATGCGCCGGCCCGTCAGCACGACCCAGCGTGGATCAGGCAGCGCCGCGACCGCGGCCTCGACATCGGGGCGGGCATCGCCGTCGCCGACGATCACGAGCCGGACGCTGGACGACAGGTGCGGTGCCATCGCCCGGACGAGCAGCGACTGGTTCTTGTACTCGTCGAGCCTGCCGACGGTGCCGATCACCCACGCATCGCCGAGCC
>JAYUYE010000851.1:0-3231 GCA_043752985.1 Myxococcales bacterium | reverse complement strand
ACGCGCCCAGCTGCGCAGCCCGACCGAAGCTTCCGGACGAAAGCCCACCCGCTCGAGGACACCGTCGATATCGAGAACCAGAACTCTCACCGGCCGAGGATGAACATCCACTCGACGAGCACGGCGAGATCGAGCTCGCCACCGTCGCCAGAAGGGCATCCCGTGCCGCGGCACGCGATCATGAGATCATCGCGTGGCGCAGCCGTCAGCCGGACTCCGAACTGCCAGCCAAGGCGGGTGGGCACGATGCGGTTGTCGAGCTCGAAGCCGAAGCCGAGGTGCAGCTCGCGCTGACGATTGGCGCCCGCCGGAGACTGCGTGTTCGCGTCGATGTGCCACTGGCCATAGCGCACGGCGGCGCCGACTTCGGCGTACGCCCCGACCCCAGCTGCGCAGCCGAAGTGGACGAAGCAGTGGTTGGTGCGGCGCAGGAGGTCAGCGCGCAGGTTGACACCGAACCGATGCATTCCTCCGCCGCCGACCACGTCGGGCTCCATGAACGAGAGCAGCGCGTAGTCTGCCTCGACGACGAGCCGGCCGAACGGAATGCCGACGCCGATCATCGGGCCGACCTGGTTCTGCAGCGGCGCGCCTTGATCGGCGAGCGCGATCGTCATGCCGAGGCGAGCAGTGGGACCGGCGTGAGCGGCGCCCGCGAGGGCAGCGACGAGAAGCAAGGCGCGCATGTGGATCGAGGCTAGCGATCCGGCGCGGGGGATCCAGCGAAATCGCGGTCCCGACGGAGATTGCCTACCTGGCCTTCAGCGAGAGTCACATCTTCTGGACGAGCGGGAGCGGCTCACGTGGGTTCGCGGCGGATCGGGAGCACGGCCGTGGGACGGTGGCGCTCGTCATCACGGACCACGAAGCGGCGACGACCAGCGTCAGCCCACCACGAGCTCCAGCGGCCCGCGGCGGCATCACGCTCGCGACGCGGCAGGTCGTGGTGGTAGCCGAAGTACTCGCCGGTGAGCCGGCGGAGGTCGTTGATCGCGTTCTCGCGGATCGCGTCTTCCTTGTGCGCGAGACCTTCGATCAACCACTCGATGCGGTGACGGACGCGAGCGGTCTCGTACCACTTGCGCCACTTGCGCTCGCTGGTCCCGAAGTCCTGCGCGGTGAGCGAGATGAGTGCGCGGCGCGCGTGATCGCCGGCGCGGTCGTTGCGTTCGATCACGCCGATCAGATCCGGGACCGCCTCGGTGTCACCGAGCTCGACGATCGCGGCAGACGCCGCACCCACGACCTCGGGATCGGAGGAGTGCACGGCGCGACGGGCGCGTACGAGTGCCGTCGACAGATCGTGGACCGGGTAGCCGGCGAGCGCTTCGATCGCGCAGGCGCGGACGCCGAAGTCTTGATCGAACAGCCGCTCGGCGAGCGCGTAGACCGCGTTGCGCGGGCGCAACTCGGCGGTGCAGACCGTCGCGTAGAACCGAACGTCGCGCTGCGGCGCGGCCATCTTCTCGATCAGGACATCCGACGCGACGGGGCCGAGCCGGATGACGAGCTCGAGCAGGCCGCCGTACTGAGCAGCGCGCAGCGGGCGGCCCGAGACCGCGAAGCGATCGACGCGCAGCTTGCCGGGGAACCGACGGTTCAGCTCGCCGAGGATCTCGCTCGAGCGATCGACCGCCTCGGCAAGCGCGTCTTCCATGTCGCCTTCGCGCGCACTCTCGATCTCGTCGAGCACGTCTTCGACCGGCCGCGGCGGATCGGTCGTGATCGCGACCTCCATCTCCTCGTCGAGACCGGGGACGGACGCCGGCTCGGCCGGGGTGAACCACGGACCACCCGGCCGCACGACTCGCTTGGTCTCGACGTCGGCGCCGATCTCGACGACCGGGACGCCGGTCGGCGCGCGGTATCCGGCGGACTTGTGCTTGACGATCAACCGACCGATCGCCTCGGAGACCGAGTTCGCCATCGGCAACAGCTCGGTGACGTCGGAGAGCCGGAGGTCACTGTGCACGCGGTGCGCGACGACGATCGCAACGACGCGCTCGCGCAGCACGATCGGGAGCAACAGAGCCGACGGCGGCATGGTTCCGCCCATGCGCAGGATCATCGAGTCGATGCCCGGGTCGCCGGAGATCAGCGGGCCGACGTACGGCTGGTGATTGCCGACGACGGCGCGAAACGGCGACACGGTATCGAGCGGGATCAGGACCGTGTTGACGGCCGCGATGTCGAGGCCGGGCTCGGCGATCGCGACGCGGCCGATCGCGGCGCCACCCTGGACGGTGAGGAGGCCAGCCCAGCGCGCACGCGAGCGAGCAGCGCGTAGCATCGTCAGAAACACCGAGTCGCGGTCTTCGGCGGTCGCGAGCAGCTCGCGCGCGGCAACCACGGGCAGCGGCGAGTCGCGGCCTTCCGTCGCGATGGGCATCGTCGGCGGGCGCTTGTTCTTGAGCGAGCGCATGCCTCCGCTCGGCGGTTTGCCCTGGCGATTTGATTCGTCGACGGATCGCGGCACGCCCGTACTCGGCGTCACCGCCGGAGTGACGAACGTGATGCCCTCGGCGGGGCGGCGCATCGGGCCGATGATCGCGCCTGGGTCGGTGTCGCGGGCCCGGGCCGGTTGAACCCCGACCAGCGTGCCGCGGCGGTCGCGGATCGCGGCGTTCGGTGCGGCGGCATCGGCGCGCAGCTCGAGCGCGTTTGCCGGACTCGCCGGCGTTGGCGGTAGCGGGGTGGGACGTGGAATCGGCCCCGGGCGCTCCGCCGGCGTCTGCCACAGCTCGGGCGACAGCACCTCACCGGGCGGCGGCGTGTGGCGAGGGACCGGCACCTTGAACGAGATGCCGGCGAGGTCGGTCCTCTCGGTGATGTCGCCGCTGATGACCCCGGTCGGCGCATCGACGATGATCGTCTTCGCACGGCCGACCGGCGCGACGGTAGCGTCGACGTCGAGCGAGCGGGCGAGCGTCGTGAACCGCGCCGGCGGATCGAGGCCGTAGGCTGCGGCGTAGACGAGATGCCAGCGATACTCGGGCGTGATCAGCGGCTGGAGCGGACGGTCGAGCTGATCGGCGAGATCCTCGAGCTCCGTGATCTCGAGTGGCGAGCACACGAGGAGTCGACACGTCTCGCCGTCGATCGCGAGCGGCACGGCGCGGTACCGCTCGGCGATGTCGCGCGCGATCACCGCGATCGCGGCTTCCTCGATCTGCATGCCCTCATCGCGAGCGGCGGGTGGCAACCCGGAGGCGAGCGCGAGGTACTGGGTCA
>JAYUYE010000850.1:0-7983 GCA_043752985.1 Myxococcales bacterium | reverse complement strand
AGGGCACCACGAAGCAGCTCGACGGCACTCTCGATGACTACGCGTTCTGCGGCGCCGCGTTCCTCGAGCTTGCCGAAGCTACGGGCGACCGCGCGTGGTGGGACCTCGGCGCCCGCGTGCTCGGTGCCGCTCGCACCAAGTTCGTCAGCGAGGAAGACGGCGTGCTCGTGTTCTACCTCGCACCCGCCGGCGATCCGCTCCTGGTCCACCGACCCGAGTCCCACCAGGATGGCGCCATCCCCTCCGGCGCATCGATCTTCACCTCCGCCCTCCTGCGCCTCGGTCTCGTCGCCGGCGACGCCGACGCACTGGCGCTCGCCGAAAAATATCTCGTGCAGCGACTTACCGGACCGACCCCGGCCAACGCGTGGTCGAGCTCCGCGCTCCTCGCCGCCCTCGATCTCTACCTTCATGCGAAGGTCCTGGTCGTCACCGATGGCCCCGGCCGCGAGTCACTCCTCGCCACCGCACGCGCCACCTACGCCCCGACGCTTTGCATCGCCGGCCCGTGGGCGAGCTCCTCGATCCTCGACGCGAAAACTCCGGCGAGTGATGGAGAGGCACGCGCCTTCGTGTGCACTGGTCCAACGTGCGCGCCGCCCGTTACCGACCCGACGGGACTGCTCCCGCTGCTCGCCACCACCTGACGCGCGGCGACTCGCGACGTAGCCGCGTCTCGCTCCGCAATTGCTTCTAGACGCTCTTCTTCATCCCGTACATCAAGAGGATCGCGAACACCGCGATCGGGATCAGGTACGGCACCACCACGAGCCCGAGCGCGAAGTGGTTCCATCCGATGATCAGCTCGGCCCACGCGACCGACGCCGCGATCAGGAACGCACCCATCGCCTCGGGCCAGTCGGTTTCCATCTTGAGCCCGAGCCAGAACACGATCGCTCCGATGAGGAACGTCACCAGCGCGAGCGCCCAGCTCGGCAGCCCGAAGAAGCTCTTGAACCCGTCCTGTGCCGCCTGCGGATTTTTCCACACCAGGTTGATCACGACGGCAATCGCGACGAGCAACACCATCAGGATGAGGTAGGTCCAGATCTTGGACCGGCCCTTGCCCATGAATTCGCGTTCGACGATCTCTTCGCCCATTCCGTCAGCGTACGCGAGCTATCGCCCGGCGCGGGCGCGTTCGAGCAGGTTCTTCCGCGTCGCCGGCAACCGCCCTGTCTTGGCGAGCGGCTCGAGCACATCGCGCGCGGCCTTCCACTCGGCGGCGCGCAGCTTCGGATCGGTCGCGACCTCGGCGAGCAACACGTGGATCTCCGCCACATAGCCGGGCCAGTGCGCGTTCGTCGGCGCACGGTCGGCGGCGGCCTTTGCAAAGGTCCCGGCTTCCGTGAGTGCGACCGCGGTCGCCTTGATGTCGGTCGCGGCGCGCGAGAGATCGGCGAACGCGAGCAAACCGGAGATCAGCGTCTCCTTCCACTCGCCGTTGATCGGATCGCCGGAGACCAGTGCTCGGGCGCGACCGAGGCCTGCCTCGATCAGCGTGCGCGCACGCTTCGGATCCGAGCGGACGAGGAGCTTGCCGAGCGCGATCTCGGTCGATGCGAGCTCGTTGCGGAAGCCGCTGTGTGCCGGAGATTCCGCGACAAGCTTGGCGCGCAGCGCGAGCGCCTGATCGTGCGCGTCGGCGGCACTCGCGTTGTCATTCTTGGCGGTGTACGCGCCGGCGAGCTTCGCGTGCGACCACGCCAGTGCACGCCGGTACGGCGAGCTCTTCGGGTCCGACTTCGCCATTGCAGAGCGGATCTCGAGGGAGGCCCGGTACATCGCGATGCCGCGATCGAGGTCGCCGGCGTAGATGTAACCGTCACCCGAGCGGTTGTACGAGCGCGACAGATCGCCCTGCCACGCCTGCACCTTGGGATCGCGTGCGACGAGCTCCTTCTGTAGATCGGTCGCGACCTCGAGCTGATCGAGACCGGCCTGGAGCTCGCCGATGTCGAGCTGCGCGAAGCCGAGGTTCGAAAGCAGATAGGCGCGCTGCCGCTTCCACGTGGTGTTCGTCGGGTCGCGACGGGCGAGGCCCTCCATCACCGGCACCGCCTGGCGATACGTCTGGATCGCGCTCTTGTCGTCGCCGATCTGGCGCTGCAACTCGGCGAGCTCGTTCTGGACCTCGAGGACTTTCTCGAGGACCTCGACGTTGTCGGGCTGGGTCTCGAGCAGCGTCTCCCGCAGCCGCAGTGCCGAACGGTAGGACTCGAGTGCCGTCGCGGACTCGCCGCGCGCGAGGTAGACGCTGCCGAGCTTCATGTGGCTCGTCGACAGCGCGATCACCTCCTCGGACGGTCGGCTGCTCGCCTGGCTTCCTGCCTTCTCGCGATCGCTCTTCGCCTGCTGGTACTCCTCGAGAGCTTGATCGATCTTGCCGTCGTTGCGCAGCAGATCGCCGAGCCGGTCGTGGGTGTCGGCGGCACCGACGAGCACGAGCCGGTCGAGCGGCGCGTGCTCGCGCAGGTCGTCGTATTCGCTCTTCGCGAGCGTGAATGCGTTGATCGCGGCGGCAACCTTGCCGCGTTGCTGGTGCACGGTCCCGATCTCGAAGTCGAATCGCGCGATCATCCGCCGGCGCAGCAAGGTCTTTGCGGACGTATCGGTACCGACAATAGCCGCGAGCCGCTCGCGTGCCTGGGTCCAGGTCTTGAGCGCTTGATCGAGCCGACCGGAGTCGCGCTCGGCGAGACCGACCATGTCCACGGCGATCGCCATCCGATCGTTGTCGTCATCGGGCATTCCGCCGGGAATCAGCGCGAGCGTGTTGTAGTAGTCGCGAATCTCGCCGCCGAGGTTCGACAACACATCGAGCCGGCCGATCTGCTGGAGCCGTTCCTTGACGTCGGACAGCATCCTGTCGATCAGCTTCTCCGCTGCTGCGCGGCGTGAATCCGCGACGCGCCGCTCGTAGTTCGCGGCATCGCGCTGCTCGAGGATCTGCCGGATCGCGAGCGTGCCGAGCACGGTGAACACAACGATCGACAGCGCCGAGATCGTGACGGCGGCGCGGTGCTTCTTGATGAAGCGACCGATCTTCTGCATCGCCGTGTAGCGGTGCGCCCCCACGAGCTGCCCGGTCATGAACCGCCGCAGCTCCTCCGCGAGCTCGCCGGCGTCGGGATATCGATCTGCCGGTTCGAGCGACATCGCGCGGCTCACGATCGCGACGAGGTCCGCGGGCGCACCTTTCTCGCGCTCGAGCAGCGGCACGACCTTGCCGAGGGCAGCGGACGCGATGACGTCGGTCGCGGTGCGCGCGTTGTACGGCGGCACGCCGGCGAGCACGTGATAGAGCATCGCGCCGAGCGCGAACACATCGGCGCGCTGATCGAGCGTCTCGCCGCGGGCTTGCTCGGGCGCCATGTACGCGGGCGTTCCCATCACCGCGCCGGCGATCGTCAAGGTCGGCGAGTCCGAGCTCGTCGTCATCGCTGTCTTTTTCTGCGCGGGTCGCGGCAGCCGCTGGCCCGACTCGGGACCATCGGTGGCGTCGAGATCCTTCGCGAGCCCCCAGTCGATGACCACGGTCTCGCCGAAGTCGCCGATCAAGATATTCCCGGGCTTGAGGTCGCGGTGGATCACTCGCTGACTGTGCGCGTAGGCCATCGCATCGGCGGCCGCGGCGATCCGGGGGAGCAGGGCGAGGCGATCCTGGAGCGTGCGGGTCTCGGCGATCACTCGGTCGAGCGGGCGGCCCGAGACCATCTTCATCGCGAAGAACGGCTCGCCCGACGGCCAGCGTCCCGCCTCGTAGACCGGAACGATGCCCGGGTGCTGCAGTCGCGCGGTGATCAGCGCCTCGCGCTCGAACCGTCCGATCTGCTCGGGTGCGGGATCGATCAGCTCCTTGAGCGCGACCGGACGGTGCAGGCGCTGATCCTCAGCGGCGATGATCCTGCCCATGCCGCCGCGCGCGATCTCCTTGTCGCCCTTGTAGAACGCCTGCGACACCGTCGGCAGCGACCCCGTCGATCCGAGCTGTGAGCCCGGACCAGTGACCGGCGCGGCCATCGTGTGATCCGATTCGAGCTCGGACGCCGGACGGATCCGCGGGGTTGGTTGCTCGGACGCAGGGGCCAGGCCGAGGATCGGCGGCAGGACAGCCGGGGCGACCGTGGCAGCGAACGCGTCGTCCGCCGCCGACACGAGCTCACCGAGCTTGCGCGCGGTCGTCGTCTCGCTTGGCGGGCGATCCGGTTCGCCATTCTCGGGCACCATGTATCGTCATCATATCCTCATGAGCCCCCGGATGCTGATGATCCACGGCAGCGCCGCCGACCGCACGACGTGGTCGATCCAGCTCGCCGGACCGCTGGCGAGCCAGTTCTCGTTGATCGCGTACGACCGGCGCGGCGATGCCCCATCGGTCGAGGCGCACGCCGACGACGCGGTCGCCCAGCTCTCCGGTGATCCGGATCCAGCGATCGTCGTCGGCTCGAGCTTCGGCTCGGTGATCGCGCTCGATGCGATCCGCCGGTATCCCGACCGGTTCCGCGGCGCGGTGCTGATCGAGCCGCCGATGGCAGCCACCGATGCGGCGCTCGCCGTCAATCGCGACTTCTTCGCCGCGTTCGACCGCACCGTCGAGACCGCCGGTGGACCCGCCGCCGCAGAGCTGTTCCTCCGCACGGTGCTCGGCGACACCGCGTACGAGCGAATGCCGCGCGCCTACCAGGAGCGCTCGAAGGCGAAGTGGGCAGCGATCCGCGCGGACTCGCACGCGCTGCTCTCGTATCAGCCACGCTACGCCGAGCTGGCGAGCTGCACCGTCCCGGTCCTGCTGCTCGGTGGGGAGCGGTCGACGCCGTACTTCCGGTCCACGCTCGAGACGCTCCTCGGTGCCCTCCCGAACGCCCGGCTCGAGGTGATCGCGGGCGCTGGGCACATGCTCCATGCCGAGGCGCACCGTCGGTTCACGGAGGTCGTTCTGGCGTTCGCCACGTCGCTTGCGTAAGCACCGCGGTTGGGCCAAGGTGCGCCGCGATGGCGCTCGACACCGGCTCACGACTGACGATCTCGGCCGACGAGCGCCCCACCGCCGTCGTCATCGCGGTCCAGATGCCGGGTGTCACCGATGAGGAGCTCGATTCCTCGATGTCCGAGCTCGAGCGGCTCGCGACCACGATGGGCCTCGAGCCGATCGGGCGGATGACCCAGCGCCGCAGCGGTCTCGCGGCGGGCGTCGTGTTCGGCGAGGGCAAGCTCGCCGAGCTCGCGACCTGGACCGGTGGCGTCGGCAAGCTCGAGGCCTACAAGAAGCCCGGCACGAAGCAGCGCGACGATATCGACGACGAGGACGCCGACGACGACGCCGGGGACGACGACACCACCGACGAGGACGAAGCTTCCGCGGCCACGTCCGAGAAGCCAGCCGACGCACCGCGCGCGAAGGTCGTGCTCGTCGATCACGATCTGTCGCCGCAGCAGCAGCGCAACCTCGAGAAGATCACGGGCGTCGACGTCCTCGATCGCACCTCGGTGATCCTCGAGATCTTCCACCGCCACGCCAAGACCCGCGAGGCGCGCCTCCAGGTCGAGATTGCCCGGCTCAAGTACCTCTCTCCCCGGCTCCGCGAAGGCCAGGGTGGCGGCGACCGCGTGCGCGGCGGCGTCGGCGGCAAGGGTGCCGGCGAGACCACGCTCGAGCTCGATCGCCGCCGGATCCGCGATCGGATCGCCGAGCTCAAGCACGAGCTGTCGCAGATCGAGGGCGGCTCGAGAACCCGCCGCGATCGCCGCAGCGAGCTGCCCACGGTCGCGCTCGTCGGCTACACAAACGCAGGCAAGTCGTCGCTGATGCGCTCGCTGACCAGCTCCGACGTCTACATCGCCGACAAGCTGTTCGCGACCCTCGACACCACGGTACGCCGGCTCGCTCCGGCAACCGATCCTCCGATCCTGATCACGGACACTGTCGGCTTCATCAAGAAGCTGCCGCACGATCTCGTCGCCTCGTTTCGCTCGACACTCGACGAAGCTGGCGATGCCGAGCTGCTGCTCCACGTGATCGACGCCGCCGACGCCGCGCTCGCGGATCAGATCGCCGTCACCAAAGAGGTGCTGCGCGAGATCGGGGCCGATGACGTCCCGACCTGGCTCATCCTCAACAAGATCGATCGCGTTGACGAGGAGGGCCGTCGCTCGCTGAAGCTGCGCTATCCAAAAGCGATCCAGCTCTCCGCCAAGGATCGCACCGACGTCGCGACGCTGCGCGAGAAGCTGATCGAGCAATTCGCCGGCAAGCTCGAGGAGACCGAGCTCGAGGTGCCGTACTCGCTCCAGCGCGTCGCCCACCTGATCCATGAAAAGACGACCGTGCTCGCCGAGAAGCACGAGGACACGCTGACCCGGTTCCAGGTCCGCGCGCCGGCGCGCATCCTCGAGCAGCTCCGCGCCGAGCTCGTCGAAAAGACCTGATCCTCCGCTAGAACGACGTCGCGAAGCCGGCGATCGCCCCGCCACTCATCGGATGCACGTACGCCGTCGACGGCGGTTTCGACGACGACCGCGTGGCCAGCAGGTAGATCGTCACACCCGCAAACACCGCGCCCGCACCGACGGCCACCCAGGCACCGGGCGTGTACACGCGGAGGTCGGGGCAGTTCGGGTCGGTCGAACCATCGCGGCACGTACCGTCGAGCGCGAGCATCACGGCGCCAGAGCCGAGCCCGCCGATCGCGGCGATGCCGGTGATCCACATCCAGCCACCCCACCGGCCGTCCGTCGCTGCAGGACCGTCGACGCGGCGACCGCCGATCGGCGCGACCACGGCGGCCTCGCCCGCGACCTGGACGTCGATGTCGGAGGTGGCGACCTCACCGGCGAGGAATCGCGCGAGAGCGCGCAAGCGTTCCTCGGCAGGCGCGGGATCGAGGGCGAGGCTCGCGCGCCGGATCTCCCGGCCGTTGACGAGGCTCACGATCGAACCGACGATCGCGGGGCGGCCGCGCACCTGATCGAAGCCGACGACGACCACACCGGAGGCGCGGACGGACGTCGCTAGCAACGCGGCGTAGGTCGCCTCGGACTTCTCACGGTCGGCCGTGTTCGCGAACGCGAAGCCTGTCCACGCCGGCGAGCTATGGACGACCTCGTCGTACGCGAGGTCGACGGTCAGCGTCGCCTCTTCGTTGGCCTTGATCTTGACGACGTGCGTGCGCGACTGACGATCGTTGAGCTGCACGATCACGCGGTACTCGCCGGCCGTCAGCTCCTTGACGGTGGTGCCCTTGCGCTCGAGGCGCTCGTTGATGAACACCTCGGCGCGCTCGTTTGCGAGCTTGACGAGCAGGCGGCCTTGCGGGGCGGCAGCGAGCTCCTTCTTCGTCTTGTCGAACACCTGCGCGGCATCGGGGCCGTACGTGCCTCTGCTGACCTGGGCGTCGGGGAAGCTGCGCAACAGCTCCGCGAACGTCTCGCGCGCAGCGCTCGGATCGCCGCGGCGCTGCTGTGACAGTGCGAGCGCGATCATCGCCTTCTGCAGCCGCTCGAGAATGCCGGGATTCTTGGCGAACGCCCCGCTGTTTGCGTGCGCCGTGTCGACGAGCGGGCCGAGAATCGAAACGGCCTCATCAAAGCTCCCGGAGATCCACGCGCGATGGCCCCGCTCGATCTTCTCGGCGAAGTCGGCCGGTAGTCCCTGTGCGGAGATCGCTGGGCGGGAGACCTGAGCCTCGAACGCGCGCCCGACGGAGTCGGCACCGGCGTCGAAGCGGCGGACCGCCAGCTCGCGGAGCACGGGCGCGAGCACGGTGCCCGCGTTGTCAGGACGGAATCCTGTGTAGGACTCGAGGACGACGCCGTCGCCTTCGTCGGCCGAGGCGGCGGCGGGAACGAGCAGGGCGATGATCGCCAGAGCAGTCGCGAAGCGCATGTTCACGCACCGGATAACACACGCGCTAGAGCGGATGCACGGCGAACCCGCCAACGCCGTCGTACGAGACGCAGGGCTCAGTAGGACTCGCTCTTCTT
>JAYUYE010000849.1:0-7985 GCA_043752985.1 Myxococcales bacterium | reverse complement strand
GCCTGTTCGACCTCCGACCTACTCGATCTTAGTTCGGTCTTACCTTTCCTAGCCTGCGTTCCTGGAGCCGATTCAATGTCTCGCCTCGCCTACCTCTTCCTCCCCTTCACGATCGCCTGCGCCACCGAAACCAACTCGCCGGATGACGAGCGCCTCGCGGCCGAGGACGCCGCCGTGTCGACGGCCAGCAAGGCCGACGCGGCATGGGATACGGCTCCGACGCTGCACGTCGGGGAGCGCAAGCTCGACCACGCTGCTGCCCAGGGCCGCCGCGTGTTCCCCGTGTGGATCGCAGGGCGCCCCGGTGCCCCGGTTCCTCTCGATGTGACCGCGACCGCAGTCGATGGCGACTACAGCGTTCGCGTCGCGGTCCTCGGCCCGCTGCGCAATGGCACGCGCGCCGTACTCGGCGCCGGCGGCTATGCAACGGCGAAAGGCAACGTCGAGATCTCACTCTCGGTCGCGACCGCCGGCGAGCACCTCATCGTGGTCGGCTCGCACAACCTCTCGACCGAGACCTGGTTCAACCTCCAGGCGCACTGCGACGGCTGCGATGGCAGCGCGACCGATATCCTCGCTTCGCCGAAGGCCGGCGCGCTCGTCGGTAACGGCACGAATATCGTGCAGACGCGGCTCGGTGGCGTGCTCGCGAATCGCAACTACGACGTCGAGCTCGAGCTGTGGGCGTCGCCGCCGATGCAGTCGTGGAACGCCACGAAGGTCGCGACCAGCGTCGCCTCGGGCTCGCAGGCCAACGTGATCGTTCCGTCGTCGGTTCGCGCGGGTGACGACCTTCGCCTCGTGATCCGCAAGGCGGGCGGCGCGGTCCTCGATGCGGGCGTCCTGACGCGCTACCAGCCGCAGCTGGCTTCGCTTGTCCGCACCGACGCGATCCTGTACGGCGACATCGCGAGCCTGCAGGTCGCGGGCATCACCGGCTTCTTCGAGGGTCAGGCGACGATCGCTCTCCGCTCGGAGACGCGCCACGTCGAGATCGCCGTCGACGACATCGAGATGTCGATGCCCGGTCACGTCGGCAACGGCTTCAACGCCTTTGACGCGACGTTCGCCCCCGAGATCGAACACAACGGAACGATCAATCCGAACCTGCCGCACAACGGCGAGCTGATGTCGGTCGGTACGTTCAACGGCAACGGCGACTACCGCCGCCTCGGCTGCTTCCAGTACTGCAACGACCTCTCGGGCATGGAGACGTGCACCGGTGGTCCACGTGCCTGCCCGACGACGGCCTGGTGACCTAGCAGCTCGTCGCGGTGGCAATGCCGCCGCCACCCGGCAGCGCGATCAGGGGCCAGCTTGCGATGCCGACTGTCGTGCTCCCTCGTTCGCCGTTCGTTCGATCCAATCACGGCGCAGGTCGCCGCCCCGCCCGGCCGCCGCTTCGTGATCCCCGATCGCACCGGCTACGAGGACTCACCTCGTGTCACCTCGTGCCACCTCGCGTCACCTCGCGGACAACGAAGCGAGAGCGGCGGCGCTCGTCGATAGCGCGCAAAGCGGACGGCACACGCTGGGGGGGCCGGCGAGCTGTAAAGCACAAACCCTGCCTGCAGTAGCGGTCAGTCCATGATTCAGCGAGCCGGCGCCCCCCAGCGTGTGCCGCCGCGCAGCGCGCGAATCGACGAGCGCCGCCGCGGGCGCCCCGGGCGAAACCGAGCGGGCGCCCCGGGCGAAACCGCGCGCAGCGCAGCGCCGCGCGCGAATCGACGAGCCCCACCGCAAGCCGCTAGCGCATCTCGACGACGAGCGAGCCCAGCGGCGATCCGTTGGGATCGAGCGAGCCCCACGCGACGTACGGCGTTCCGTGCCCGGTCGTTGCAGCGATCGAGAAACCGTCGAGCAGCGGCGTCGCTGCGATCGGGTTCGTGGTCCACGTCGCGCCGGACTTCGCCGCGAGATAGACGTCGGCCTTGAGCCCGTCCTGATACGCGATCACGGGGGCGCCGTTCGCGATGTAGATCGACGCGGCCGCGCCGACCGTGTGCGTGCGATCGCCCGCGCGCCGGCCATCGTCGACCACCTCGGGGGTCGCCACCGAGCCGCTCCACTGCGTGTACATCAGCTGATCGCCGATCGCGTCCTGATAAGCGATGTGGATCGCGCCGCTGCCGTCGACGACCGCGGACGCCCACATGCCGCGGTCGCCCGGCGTCACCGAATCGAGCACGGTCTCGGTGAACGCGTTCGCGTCGACCGCGTTCTCGAGCGCGAGCACGAGCGCGCGCCGGTTGCGATCGTAGTAGACCGCCGCGAGCCGGCCGTCGGGGAGCAGCACGAGGTTGACGAACAGGCCGGTGCCCGATGCGAGCTGCACGGTCGTTGGCTTCGCGAGGATGTCGACGCAGGTACCGGCCACGCAGCCCGTGCCGTCGCCGCACGTTCCGGTGCAGTCCGACGTGGTCGTCGCGCAGCGCTGCGAATCAGACTCGGTCGCGCCCGCGACGCATACGGTGCCCGTGCTGCACAGCCCCGCGCAGGTGCCGTTGCCCTTGACGATCGTGCTGATGCCCCAGTCGTTCGCATCCTCGGGACTGACGACCGCGGCGCGCGCGAGCCGCAGCTCGGTGAACCGGTGGCCCATGCCGTCGTCGGTGCCGACCGCGAGGTACGCGATCGCGGGGTGGTTGGAGCCGTCGATCACGAACGAGGTGTGTGAGCCGATGTCCTCACCGTTGCTCGGATCGAGAATGTAGCTCGCCCACTCGCCCGCCTTCTTCTCGTAGGCGTACTTGAGCTGGGTGTTGTCTCGATCCTGGTACGCGATCTTCGCGAGATTCCCGGACATCGCGACCGAGGTCCAGGTGCCAACGTTGTCGCCCGCATCCTCGATGCCGCCGCGATAGGTACCGGGGTCGTAGACCGGCGCGATGTCGGGAACGCCGTCGACGACGACGTACTTCGGCGACGCTGGAACGGTGACGTCGACCGCGACTAGATCGCCGAGGCCCGTATCGTAGGTCGCGACGATCACGCGGTTGTCGTCGCCCGCGATGCTGGTGTAGCGACCGAGGCCGCCATTCGGCAGCTCGCCGGGCAGACAGTCGGCATCACCGCACGGCGCATCGCCGCAGCTACAGCCGGGCAGCGACAGCAGCGCCGCGATCCAGACGACCGCGCCGAGGCGAGCCGCGTGGCCCCCGAGCCGACAGATCGCCTGGCGGACCTGACGACGGACGCGGCGCATCGGAAGCATCAGCATCAGGAACACGAGCGCGAACGGCGCCGCGCCACCCGCACCGCTGTTCGTGTTGCAGGCGCAGCCCGCCGAGCCGGACTGGCCGTGGAAGCCGTTCTCCGGCTCGGTCTTCGCGATCAACCGGCCGGTCGGCAGGTCGACGTCGGTGCCCATCACGACCTCGATCAGCTCGGGCGTGGTGTCGATCGTCTCGGGCTTTCCGATCTCCCGCGCGCGGACCTCGATCTTGTGCTGGCCCGGGATCCAGAACACGCCACGCGACAGGGTCGGTGTGCGGTTCTGCGACCACGGCGACCAGGCGCCGTCGTCGATTCGATACGACCACTCGTGGTTCTGCGCGCTGCCGAAGTCGAGCGTGATGCTCGGCGGCTTGTTCGCCTTCCACTGGTTCGGATCCCTGGCGACCGCCGTTGCCGGCTCGGCCACGCTGGCGAGCCGGACGTGGGTGACGACCGGGCGGGCCGGCATGGCGGTGACGAGGTTCGCGAAGATCGCGAGGAAGCTGTCGTTGTCGACGGCCGTGATGGCGACGACCGAGAGGTTGAGGCCACCGATCGCGGGCAGCGAGATCGGCGACAGCCCGCCCGAGAGCTGCGGCAGCACGAGGCCGAGCAGATTCGGGAACAGGTTCGCCAGCTCCTGCGGTGTCTCGGTGATCGCCTCGGAGTTCTTGACCGACACGTTGGTGAACGCGTCCGCGACGTCGCCGAGCACCGGCTGGAGCTCGCCCATACCGGTGACCTGGAGGCCGATCGGGAGGTGGACGTCGGAGACCACCGTGAACACGCGAACGTACTGGTCATCGATCGACGCGAAGAAGTCGATCTCCATCGCCTTGAACGTCAGGTCGAGCAGCGGCTCGACGAGCGTGGTGTTCATCATCGCGTCGGTGGTGAACGTGTTCTTGCCGAGCACGATCGTCGGCGGGCTCTGCGGCCGCAGACCGATCGCCATCGGCGAGCTGGTGTCGACGAGCTTGCCGAGCGACCGCGAGAGCAGCGCCAGCGTGTCGGTCGACAGCTGCGCGACGGTGCTGTTGCCGATCGTCAGACACAGGAGACCGCCGTCGTACCCAGCGTAGGCGAACGCGCCGAGCTGCCACTTGTGCAGACCGAACGCGACGTCGAATGGCAGGTTGTTGTCGGGCCGGACGTTACCCGCGAAGAACGCCGACCTCGGCAGCGTCCCCGGATCCGTGGGCTCGACGCCGCGCGGACCGCAGCGATCGCGATCCGCACCACCGGGCTGCATGCCGCCGAGCATGCCGAGCGCGATGCCGTTGTTGTTCGTGTCAGCATACCCGCCGAGGATCTCGTAGAGGTCGAGCGCGCCGGTGGTGCCCGGCGACAATCCCGCGAACAGCGACGACCCGCGCATGCGACCGGTCAAGCCAGTCTCCTGCAAGCACTGGCTGCCGACCATGCAGACCTTGTCCGTGCATGCGCTGGCGAACGAGCTCCCGCACTCGGCGACCTGGCCCGAGTCACATGCTTTGCAGGTCGCGCTGTTGAGCTGGTCGTCGATCAGGCCTGCGACTTGGTCCTCGAGCAGGCCGCGCACCGTGCCGATGGCGATCGCGCCGGCGATCGTGCAGACGAAGCTACCGCTGAGCTGGATATCCTCGTTCTGCAGCGACACGGTCGAGCCCTGCCCGGCGATCCGGGTCGTCCCGGTCGTCGCGTCCTGCGAGAACAGGATCTGGGTCGTGATCGTGATGTCCGGATTCGAGCCGCGCGCGGAGTCGAGGTTGACGTCGCAGTTGACACCGGACGTCTCGATCTTGAGGTTCATCTTCGTCTTGATGCGCGCGCGCACCGTGACGTCGAGCCGCGACGCACCCTGCACGGGCGTCAGCACGAGGCGCGCCGGATCCGTGGGCCGCTTGACGAGGTCGATGACGAGCGGGCCGCAGGTCGCCTGCGGGACGTTGTTGACGCAGCAGATCTTTGGATCGCCGCAGCTCGCCGGGACCGGGAACTCGATGATGCCGGGCATCGTGGTGCCGCCGACCAGCCCACCGATGATCGATGCCGGATCGGCCGAGATCTTCGCGAGCGCGGTCTGGCTGACGCGGACCTGGGCTGCGTTCACCTCGCGCTTGACCGCCGGGAAGCCGCCCGGGATGGGTTCCATGCCGCAGCCGCCGCAGCCACCGCCGCTACACGACACCGCGAACACGATCGACGTGATCGCGACTACCCAGTCCACTCGACGGATCTTCTTCATGGGCCCCTCGCGTGGGGTGTCCCTCGACTGCCCCCCATGGGTCAAGAGTCGAATAGTTCGAGCAGATCCGCTGTGGCAAACACCACGGCTCGTCGGCGCCAGAATCCGTAGACCCGCGCGTGGAGCGCCTCGGCGTAGTTACTGAATCTCGCCGCCGACGACCACGTAGCCGTGCTCCTCGGTGACCGAGGCGTTCTGCACCGCGACGCCACCGAACGCAGGCAGCGGAACCGCACCGACTGCGCCGGAGCCGACCGCGACGACGCGCGAGAGTGCGAAGGAAGACACGGCCTCGAACTGCGCGTTGGACAGCTGGTTCGCACCCTCGACGTTCTCGTCGAGGACATCGACGAAGATCGTCGGCGTCCCGACATCGAGGCGGAGCGCGCCATCTGCACCGGCGATCACCTCGATCTCGACCTCGGCGTTGATCGCGACCTGCGTGGCGATCGCCGCGCCGTTCTTGAACGTGGCGAGCATGTCGCCGACCGTGAGCCGGAGCTTGTCGCCGCTCGCATCGATGAACGGCGGGACCTTGGTCTGGATCTCGACGCGGTCATAGAGCTTGCCGACCTCGCCGTAGCTGCCGGTCTTGAGGTCGATGCCGGTCTCCATGCCCTTGGCTGCCCAGAAGCTGCCGAGCAGCTGGTTCGCGCCGTCGTCGGCGATTGCGAGCTCGAAGCCGCGGCTCATGTTCATCGCGGGAACCTGGTTCGGGACGTAGACGAAGCCGGGCGAAGCGCTGTCGCCGCGTGCGCGGATCTGGGTGTCGAGCTCGATGATCGCGCCCGGGGTGTCGACGTCGATCCGCGCGGGGCGGACTTTGATGTCGACCATCGTGCCGAGCACGTCGACGGTCTTGGTCTCGTTGAGCGCCTGGAGCGAGCGGTTGACGTACGGGACCGCGAACCGCTCGACGGCGAGGCCGAGGATCGGGCCGAGTGCGGTGTCCAGCGAGAGGTAGTTGATGACGTCGCCCGGAACGCCGCCGAGCTCGACGTTGAAGCCGGTGATGCGGACGTCCTGATCGTCGAGGTGGATCTCGAACTTGTCGCCATTGACGCCGAGCTTGAGGACGCCGGTGATCTTGATTCGCGATGCGCCGACCGAGACGTTGCGCGAGCCGTCGAGGCAGGACACCGCCCACGCGAGGCCCATGTTGACCTTCGGGTTGACGAGGTCAGCCTCGAGGTAGATGCCGCCGCGCTGCGGAGCGAGCGTGATCTTGGAGGTCGAGCCCAGCGAGACACCGGTGATCCGCGCCTGCGCGTAGAGACAGTCGGGGCCGTTCGGCGCGCCATAGTTGACGACGGGGTTCATCGGCTGCACGGCAGCGGTCAGGTTGCCGCCGGTCATGTAGCCGGTGATGCCGCGACCGATCGCATCGAAGGTCTGCGCCGTCATCGACGCGGTGATCGCCTGCGGGACCATCTGCGCGAGCGGCTCGAGCGGACCGGCGACGACCGCGCGGGTCTCCTTGCCGGCGTTGCCTTGGGTGTCCTTCGCGATCGCGTGAAGGAGGTTGGTGCCGGCGGTGACGGGGACCTGCGCGATGAACGTGCCGTCGCCAAGGATCGTCGCGGGGATGCCGTTGACGGTGACCGACGCGACCGCGTCGTCATCGAAGGCGGTACCGGTGACGGTCACCGAGCCGATGTCGCCGGCGAACGTGCCGCGCACCGGGGTGGTGATGTGGACGCGCGGGGCGTTCGGATCGATCGCGGGGGCGTCGGGGTCGTATTCCTGATCGCAACCGATCAGTGAGCCGGCGACGAGTCCGAGAGCGATGATGGTGCTGCGCATACTGAGCCTCCCCGTGGTGGAGCCAGACTCAGCAACATCGATGCCACGCCGGCATGCCATTTCCCCTGCGCAGGGGCACCGGAGATCACCACCCGCTCGCTTCGCCGATCCTGCCACGATATCCGCGTACTACGCGGATCCTTGGTCCGGACCTCGAGCACCTTGCCGGCGGCGAGTGGATACGTCACCAGGAGCACGACCATCGGCCGCGCACCGCCGGGTTCGATGCCGATCTTGGCGCGGACACTCGTGGGCACCAGCCGCGTGCCGTCGACGGTGACCGTCAGCGGCGCCATCGCAAACGCCGCCAGGACGTCGCGCAGGGCGTCCAGGGTGCGTGATTTCGGTGCGCTGGCCGCCCGCGCGAGGATCGTCTCGGTCGGCTCGCCGGAGCCGGGGCGATACCCGACGAGCACCACCAGCTCGCAGGGCTCGACCTGGACCACGACATGACGCGCCGCGGGGAACGTGTGGCCCCAGGCAGGTTGAACAGCCAGCATGGCTACGACACTGGCCACTGCGAGCGTCCCCAGCTGGCAACGAGACACGAGCCGCCTCACGGGGTGAACTCCGGCAGCGCGTCGAACTGCGAGCGGACATCGGGGCGCGGCTGCGCGGCGGGAGCCGCGCGCGGGAGCGCAGCCTTCGGCGGGTTCCAGCCGTTGCCATCGATGTCGATCCAGATCGGGTTCGTGATCGCGAACGGCCGCGTCTGGTGGATCAGCTGCGGCTTGAGGTT
>JAYUYE010000848.1:0-3234 GCA_043752985.1 Myxococcales bacterium | reverse complement strand
CGACGGCACGCCACCTATCCTGCGGTGTCTGGCGATGACGAGCGCGCGGATCGACCCCGGCCTCTGCACGAACGTCAGCTGCGTGTGGACCGGTGGAGCCGGGGCAGGTCACGTCACGGTCGATGATCGCGGTAACTCGACCGGCACGAACCTCGAGTGCCGCGAGGACAACAATACCTTCGCGATCACCGTCGCCTGCCCGTAGGCGCGCTGCGGGGCACGCAGTGGCGATGCGAGGAGCGACCGACCTCGGCCACCCAACTCTTGTTTCTCGTTGTAAGCGGCGTGTGATGATCGATCGCTCATCGTCGACGGGCTGCGACCACGATCCCCAGAACTGCACCGAAGATCCAGTGCGCGATGACCATCGTGATCTGGCGGTCCTTACGATCGTCGTCAGGCCGCGGCAGGATCTTGAGCGCGGGAATCCAGCCGGCGTAGCTCGCGCCCCAGACACCGGTGGCGAACACGACGCCCTCGATCGCAGCACGTGCCGGCGATGGACGCCCAGGCCGGAGCAGCGAGTACAGCGCACCACAGCCCGCACCGAAGCCGAGGTGCGCGAGCGTCGTTAGCGCATTGCGCTCGGTGCGCGTCGCGGGCACGCCGGCGCGCGCGAGCATGTCGTCGGTGATCTTTGCCGGTGGCATCTTGCCGAGCAGGCCGAGCTTCTGCGCCGCGACCATCACCACCGTCATCGGTAGCGTGGCGAGCGCACCCGAGGTGATTCCGTGCTCGAGCTTCGCGAGTGAGCTGGTCATTCTCTGACCGTGGGCCGCGTGGACACCGCAGGCAACGGTGCGAGAGCGAGACACTGTGCGCCCAAGCTCAGCGTCGACCGCTGCCCCAGCCGCCCCACGGCGTACTCGTGAGGAGCAGTGCGGCACGTCGGGCAATCGCGACATCGAGCTTCCCGGCGACCGCGCGACGAAACGCACTCGCGAGATCGTCGGCCGTGGCGAACCGATGGACGGGCGACTTCGCGATCGCGATCGCGGTCACCGCCTCGATCTGCGCCGACACCGTGGCGCGCTTGCTCGGGCGAACAGCGCGAGCGCGCGCGGCTCCGCGCGGCGACCCCGCTGCCGGACCCGCGCCCGCGCCGCCTGTGAAACCGGCGCCCCGCTGAACCGCGAAGCCCCGCACGTGCGTGGTGGAGCCGAAAACAGAAAACCCCGCGAGGTGCGGGGCGTTCCGTTTCCGAGGAGCCACCCGGATTTGAACCGGGGAATGACGGTTTTGCAGACCGTTGCCTTACCACTTGGCGATGGCTCCGAAGGAGACCCGTGGTGTACCAAGGCTTGCGCGAACGGTCAACGCGGGGGGTTCACGCATGCCGACTAGCGCGACGGAACGGCGTAGCCGCGGTTCGGGAACGGGTCCGCGCTGTCGCGGCGGCCGAGCTCCGCGGCCGACCACACCGCTCCACGCTCGGAGAAGATCGCGAGCCCGACGACGCCGACGTTGCGATCGCCCGAGGTTTGCGCGGCATACGAGTCGGCGACAGCACCGAACCTGAATGCGGCGACCGCATCATCGGAGGTGCGGAAACCGTCGATCACGAGGACGTCATGCGGGTCGACGATATAGCCGCGCCGGTTCGGATCGGCGGCCCGGCCATCGATCACGTCGAGGCCATCGACGGACGCGACGATCTCGAAGCGGGCGGTGGTGCCGTTGCGCACGACGATCTTGTAGCGTGCGCCGTCGTTGCCGATCACGAGAGCGCGACCGTTAGCAGTGTAGCCGTCGAGCGTGCGGCCCGATTCATCGACGAGCGCGATCGAGAGCGAGCGATCGCTCGTGTAGACCTCGAGCGGAGCCGGCTGCGTACCGAGGTAGGCAGCGTGGGCCTGGACGCCGTTCGCGTCGTTGTAGTGAAGAGCGACTTCGGCCCACGGCGTGCTCGCCGAGCGATGGAACGCAGAGAACGAGATCGGCGCGGAGACGGTCTCGCCCCACGACGTGCCGAGGCCCGGGCGATCGGGGGCGGGCTCGGCGATGTAGCCGCCACCGCCGCGGTCAATTTGAACGTGACTGGTTCCCGGATTGGCGGCGACGTACTCGCCGCCGCCGCTCGAGCTTGCGGCCGTGTAGCTCGCCGGTGATGCGCCACCGGGGCTGTACGCGGGCTTGCTCGCGCCGCAGGCGCCGAGCGTGAACAGGACGCAGGAGATCCATGAGTGCCGGAGCACCCGCTTCGCGGTCATCATCGGGACAGCCTTTCGGTTGGTTGCTAGCGGCCCCAGTGGAGGCCGCGCTCGAAGAACATGCTGACGTCAGTGCGCGACCTCGCCACCCGGGCGATCGAGGATGCCGCCCTGGCGCCAGTTGCCGTGCTCGACACCGAGGCCGAGCTCGCCAGCATGCAAACCCTTCCCTCGAGCCGGCGCGGTGCCGGGGGATCCGCGTACCCCGTCGCTCCCGTAGCCGACAAAGTACCGAGCGTCGCGAGGACGAGCGCTGCGAGGGTGGGCTTCCGCACGTGCCCATCCAACGTGCGCCGCAGGCCGTGCCTTACACCCTCACTTCGCGGCGCCGGGATGGCAGCGCGTACATGTCGTGCCGGTCAGCTTGAACGCGGTGACGCCGTCGTGACAGGGCGCGCAGGTCTTCTTCGGAGGCGCGGCGAGCTCCGTAGCGGTCGTGGTCGAGAGGTCGATGTGGCAGCTCGCGCACGCGACGGAGGTTCCGTCTTTCGCGCGCAGATGCGGTCCGTGGTCGAACGTCGTGCGCACTGACCACTGTTGCGCAACGCGCAGTGCGACGCGCTTCGCCGCAACGCCGAGGGCGTGACAGCCCTCGCACGCACCGAGCCGAGGCGCGGGCCCAGTGTTCGCCGCGTGACAGCCGGCGGTGATGCAGGCGCGATGACCACGCGGTGGACGCAGCTGTGATGCGCGGGTTCGTAGGGAGTGACATGCCGCGCAATCGCCGGGATGCTTCATGTGATCGAGCGACGCGCCGAACTCGGTGTCGTCGCGCGGCAAGCGGTCGGCGACGAGCGGACGCCATGGCTCGGTCGCCGTATGACACGCGCCACACGTGGTCGGCTTGCGCTTTGCGAAGTCATCCGCGTGACATGCGACGCACGGCGCATGATTCGAGACGAGGACCTCGCCGCTCTTGTCGAGCGGATGACAGCCCGTGCAGGGCAGGTTGGCGCCGGCATGCTCGATCCGCACGTGAGAAAACCGAGCGGACGGGCGCTCGACGTCGAATGAAGGCGGCTGC
>JAYUYE010000847.1:0-3236 GCA_043752985.1 Myxococcales bacterium | reverse complement strand
GGGAGGGCAAGACCTACGTGCCGTATCGCCCGCCCGCGGTCGGCACCTCCGAGCTGTTCCCGTCGATCGACCTGCTAAAGCTCCTCGCCGAGTGAGCTCTCGCGTCACGCGCGACGCCAGGAGGCTCGAGCATCTTCGGTACGCGTGGCGTGACGGCGATTCGGAGAGGACGGCGAGCTTTCCGTTCCGCGTCCCGGACGACTGACTCAGCGCGTCGCGCTCGAACGGTCAGGGATCGATGCGAAGGACGCGATTGCCGAGCATGTCGACGAAGTAGATCTTGCCGTCGGGTCCGAAGTTCATGCCGCCGAGCGCGCCGCCGGCGATGCCGGTGTCGAGGTAGTTGACGAGCACGCCGTCGAGGTCGAACGCGAGGATGCGGCTCGCCGCATTGTCCGTGACGAAGAGCAGACCGTCGTGCAGCTCGAGGCCCGACGGCTTCTGCACGTCGCCGTCAACGACCGTCTCGAGCATCGCTCCGTCCATCTCCTGGATTGGCGTCTCGTGCGTCGGAACGCGCGCACCCGCGGTGCCGCTCAGCGCGTCGAGCTTGGCGATCCGTGCGTTGCCGGTGTCGGCGATGTAGAGCGTGGAGGACGCGGCATCCCACGCGAGATGGCTCGGAACGTTCGCGACACGAGCGACCATGCCCTTCGAGTAGCGCCAGGTCAGGCCGTCACCATGGTTGTCGTTGCCGATGCCGTCATCCGCCGCGAAGTCGTAGCGCTCGATGCTGCCGCCGAGGCCGTTGAACGCCCAGTAGCGGTTCTCCGCCTCGTGGACGACGCCCATGCACAGCGGCGTGTTGTGCAGCATGTCGAGGTGCGAGCCGAGACCGTTCGGGTTCTGCTTGGCGAACACGGTGAGATCCGACGACCACAAGGCCGGCCCCGTGAAGTCGTTCATCGCCGATTGGCCGTTGTACGTGTTGCGCGACTCTCCGCAGGTGCCGAACGTTCCGGGCTTGCCGAACGTGGTCGCATCCGCGCCGAAGTCGATCGACGTGACCTGCTCCATGAAGTGAAGCGCGTAGCCGTCGACCCGCTTCTCGTAGGTCCGGGCATCGCCGGGCGCGCCGCTGATGATCAGCATGCTGTCGTCTTCGTAGCTGACGACCCATAGCTCCTCGGGCCGCATCGGGTTGAACGCGAGGTCGCGCGGCTGCTTGAGCCCGTTGGCCGCGCTCGCGATCGGGGTGAACGTCACCGAGCCCGGGCTACGGTCGCCGCTCCCGAGCTGGGGAGCCTTCAGCGTGTCTCCGTCATCGCCGCCACAGGCGGGGGTCGCGAACAGAACACCGGCGGACAACAGGAGCTTACGCATGGGGCAGTTGCATACCAGCCCGGCCCCGCGTTCTGAAAGGCCTTTCATCACAGCCGCTGACCACCTGCTACCCACGCTCGTCCTCGCCATGGTTTCCTCGCCCCCATGTCGACCCTCACGAGCTCACCGGCCTGGACTGCGCTACTCGCGCACCGGCCCACGATCGAGAAGTCCGCGATCCGCGAGCTGTTCGCTGCCGATCCGCAGCGGTTCACGCGGATGTCGCGCGAAGCCTGCGGCCTGTTCGTCGATTACTCGAAGCATCGTGCGACGACCGAGACCCTGGATCTCCTCCTCGCGCTCGCGACCCAGCAGGACGTCGCGGGCTGGCGCGACCGGATGTTCGTGGGCGACAAGGCGATCAACGGCACCGAGCAGCGTGCGGTCCTTCACGTCGCGCTCCGCAATCGCAGCGGCCGGCCGATCCTCGTCGACGGTGCCGATGTCATGCCCGGAGTGCAGGCGGTGCTCGCCAGGATGCGGACGTTCACCGACCGCGTACGCAGCGGCGCGTGGACGGGTCACACCGGCATGTCGATCACGGACATCGTCAACATCGGCATTGGCGGCTCGGACCTCGGGCCGGTGATGGTGACCGAGGCGCTGCGGCCGTACTGGAAGCCGGGGATGACCGTCCACTTCGTGTCGAACGTCGACGGGACGCACATCGTCGAGACGCTGAAGCGCGTCGATCCCGAGCGCACGCTGTTCATCGTCGCGAGCAAGACGTTCACCACGCAGGAGACGCTGACGAACGCGACCACCGCGCGGACGTGGCTGCTCGAGAAGCTCGCGGCCGGGCCCGAGGCGGTGGCGAAGCACTTCGTCGCGCTGTCGACGAACGCCAAGGCTGTCTCCGAGTTCGGCATCGACACCGCGAACATGTTCGAGTTCTGGGACTGGGTCGGCGGCCGCTACTCGCTGTGGAGCGCGATCGGCCTGCCGATCGCCACGATCATCGGCATGGATCAGTTCGAAGAGCTGCTCGCCGGCGCGCACGACATGGACGAGCACTTCCGCACCGCGCCGCTCGCCGAGAACCTGCCGGTCATCCTCGCCATGCTCGGCATCTGGTACGCGAGCTTCTTCGGCGCCGAGTCGCACGCGATCCTGCCGTACGACCAGTACCTCCATCGGTTCGCCGCCTACTTCCAGCAGGGCGACATGGAGTCCAACGGCAAGAGCGTCGACCGCCAGAACCAGCCGATCACCGACTACACGACGGGCCCGGTGATCTGGGGCGAGCCCGGCACCAACGGCCAGCACGCCTTCTACCAGCTGCTTCACCAGGGCACGCGCCTCGTCCCGTGTGACTTCATCGCGCCGGTCGAGTCACACAACCCGATCGGGAACCATCATCCGATCCTGCTCGCGAACTTCTTCGCGCAGACCGAAGCCCTGATGGCCGGCAAGACGACCGAGCAGGCGCGCGCCGAGGGAGTGAACGACGCACTCGCGCAGCACAAGACGTTCACTGGCAATCGGCCGACCACGTCGATCATGGTTCAGAAGATCACGCCGACGACACTCGGCGCGCTGACCGCGATGTACGAGCACAAGATCTTCGTGCAGGGCATCGTGTGGAACATCTACAGCTTCGATCAGTGGGGAGTGGAGCTCGGCAAGCAGCTCGCATCGAAGATCCTGCCGGAGCTCGATGGCAGCTCGGAGGTGACGTCGCACGATGCTTCGACGAACGGCCTGATCAACCTCTACAAGCGCCGCCGTCGCTGAGTCTCGCTACCGACAGATCTGATCCTGCGTCGTCGGAGCAGGCGGCGACGATCATCACGTAACACGCGAGGGCGCGCACGGCGAGGAGGTGTACGCGAGCCGCCGCCGATAGGATCAGCCACGATCTCGGCGCGATGGCTGCACCCACATCGGAGCATGCAGACCATTCGTTCGATCTC
>JAYUYE010000846.1:0-3237 GCA_043752985.1 Myxococcales bacterium | reverse complement strand
CCTTCACGCCGCCGCGGATCGTGACCGACAGGCCACCCTTCACGCGCGCGGTGATGATTCCCTCGATCAGCTCGTCGCGCTCACACGCGGCGCTGATCTCGTCCCAGACCTTGAATCGATCGGCCTTCTCCTTGGAGAGGACGATCATGCCCACGTCGTTCTCGCGGGACTCGAGGAGGACGTCGACGACGTCGCCCGGCTTCACGCCGACGGAGCCATCCGCCAGGCGGAACTCCTCGAGCGGCACCTGGCCCTCACTCTTGTAGCCGACATCGACGATCGCGTAGTCCTTACCGACCGTGATCACGGTGCCGCGGAGGATTTCACCCTCCTTGACGCTGTCCTGGCCAAAGCTCTCGGCCAGGAGCGCTGCGAAGTCTTCTTCGCCTGTGTCTTGAGTAACAGTATTCAAGCAGATCTCCACGAAACGCCGAGTTGGATTTACTGCCGGGGCAGCGCTCGACGCAGGGGCGAGTTGGTACCGTCCGCGCCCGGAATTGTCAACCGCGGCCGAGAGATCCGCGGGTTTCGCGACCTGCCCGGTTGGCGCACATCGCCACCTCTAGGAACGTGCGGCTCGGGCAAGGACCTGGGCCGCCAGAGAATCCACAACCTGATCGAGGGTTTGCGTCGAGCTGTCGACGATGACCGCGTCGTCGGCGGGGATCATCGGAGCGACGTCGCGGCTCGCATCCCGGGTGTCGCGCTCCCGGATTTCGCCCAGGGTGACCTCGTAGTCGACCGGCTTGCCGGCGGCCACGAGCTCGTCGACCCGGCGGCGCGCGCGCTGCTCCTCGGTCGCAGTCAGGAAGAACTTCGCCTGCGCGGACGGGAACACCACGGTGCCGGTATCGCGACCTTCGACCACCACGCCGCCACCGGCACCGAGCCGGCGCTGGAGATCGAGCAGACCCGCACGCACCTCGGGATGTGCCGACACCTGCGACGCGCCCTGCGAGATATCGGGCGAGCGGATCGCCGTCGTGACGTCGTCTCCCGAGAGATAGACGTGGTTCTTGTCGCTGACGAAGTCGAACGTGATTCCGAGCTCGCGCGCGATCGCCCCGCACGCCGCGCCATCGGTCCACGCGACGCCGGTGCGCTGCGCGGTGAGTGCGACGGCGCGGTAGATCGCTCCGGTGTCGAGCAGCCGGTAGCCGAGCATGCGGGCGAGCAGCTTCGCCACGCTCGACTTGCCGGCACCTGCAGGGCCGTCGATCGTGACGACGACCTTCGTCATCGCCCCGACCCGCAGGAGTCGCACAGCGTGCCGTCGGCCGTGATCACGGTGCGGTGCGCCGGGACGGTCGTGCCGCACTTCGCGCACACCGTCGGGGTCGACGGCGGCGACTCCTCCAGCGGCTGCCTCTCGCGCACGATCGGCTTGGGCGCGCGGCGCTCGGCCTCCGCTTCGAGCTCCGTCTCGAGCCGATAGCGCAGAACTTTCTCGTCGATGACGCCGCTATCGATCAACACGCGCGCCAGCACCGACGTCAGCACGTGCAGATCGCGGATCTGCTCCATCTGCTTCGCGATCAGCGCCGAGGTATGGGCGACCATCGCGCGCGCTTCGCCCGCGTCGCCGCCGGCATTGTTGATGTCGGAGCGCTGGCGGTAGTCCGAATCGAAGAACATGTCGAAGAAGCCGACGGCCATGGCCGGCATCATGCCCGAGTTCCCGGGCGTGATGCAGGCGGGCGTTGTACACTCGACGTTCGTGCCCGAGGCGACCACAGCACCAAAGACGGAGCGGCGCTGGCGGACGTTCGCCGATGTCGTCGCGTTCACGCTCGGCACCAACGTCTGGGTCTCGATCGTCATCCTGCCCGCGTTCTTCGTGGGGTCGCTGCACGGCACGTGGCGGATCCTCGCGGCCGCGCTGCCGTTCGGCGCACTGCTGCTCGGGCTTGCCCGGCGCAGCGAGGGCATCCTGCTCGGGGTGTTCCCGGCCGCGCTGCTGGTGCCGATCGCGGTGACCCCGGCGATGGCGTCGTCGCATGTCTATGGTTCGATCCGGTTCGGGCTCGTCGCGATCGGCGTCATCGCGTATCTGTTCTCGGTCTCTTTCTTCACCACGTTCCACGAGCCGCCGCAGCCGCGCTCGATCCGCGGCCTGTCGTCGGCCCAGGTCGGCCCGGCCGAGCGCTGGCGCCGCCGCGAGCGCGTCTACTGGATGCTGAGCGGGATGTCGCTCGTGATCCCGACGGTGCTGATCGCCTGGGTCAACTTCGACGATGCGATCGAAGAGTACCTCGGTGAGATGTACCCGGGTCGGATCGCGCTGATGACGACCGTGCTGACGGTCGGCGCGATCGTGCTGTGGCTCGGCATCTATCACTATGCATTCCTCGGCGTGCTGCGGCCGCATCGCACCGGCGACCGCGATCTCGTGGTCGGCCTCGCTCAGACGCGCGCGGACGCCAAGACCGGCAAGCCGCGCACCCGGTTCTACGTTGCCGTCGCGATTGCCCTCGGGGCGATGGCGACCTTGATCATGCTCCGCCACGTCAAAGGGTGATTCATGCGCCGTTACTTCTTCGAAGTCCTCGCTGTCGCCCTGATCGGTGGAAGCTTGTTCTTCTTCAAGGAGACGCTCGACTACCTCGCGCGGCGTGAGTACGTCGCGGCGCTGCTCGTGATGTTGATCGGAGTCGCCGTGATCTCGGTCGGCAAAGAGATGGCGCGCCTCGCCCTGGTCCAGCGCGACTGACATGCAGCTCCGGCTCCTCGCACTCGCTTCGATCGCAGCCTGCGGAGGCTCGCCGTCGACAGATCCTGCGCCCGTCGCGCCAGTCGCGTCGATCGTGGCGCCGCGAGCGACCGAGGGAGACGTCGTCGTCGCGCAGGTCAACGGCCGGCCGGTGTGGGGTTCGTGCGTGACCGAGCAGGCATCGCGCGTCGCCTCCGATCGCCGGGCCGCACTCGAGCAGTGCATCGCGTTCGAGCTGCTCGCGCAGGCAGCCGAGACGCGTGGGCTTGCTGCAGACGCGAGCGTGGTCGATGCCACGCGCACCGCGATGGTCAGCGAGCTGGTCGCGAACGAGTTCGAGGCCCGCTACCGGGAGCCGCAGGATCTCGGCGCGGCTCTCGACGCGGTGCTCACGAAGAACGCCTTCCGCATGCACCGGCCCGATCTGCGCGCCTCCGGCTATGTGCGCGCGAAGGTGCCGCCAGACGCCGGCCCGGATGTCGAAGCACGCGCGAAGCAGCTCGCCGAGGCGATCGCCGGGGAGCTCG
>JAYUYE010000845.1:0-3239 GCA_043752985.1 Myxococcales bacterium | reverse complement strand
CGACATCGTCGAAGCCTGCAGCGAGCAGCTCCTCGCTGTCTGCCGTGCCGCCGGTCTCGACGAGGCCGATCAAGCCGGGATGCAGCTCGCTCGTCGCTGCCCACGCCACGAACCGTGGAGCGAGGGTGGCGCGCATCGCCGGATCGAGGCTGACGACGTAGACCGGGGTGGCCGGGGGCGCCTCGAGAACCTCGATGAGCGCGACCTCGACGTGCATCGGCTCACGGCGCAGCTCGTTGACGATTGCCTGCGTCGTCGCCGTCGTGGCCGCGGATACCACGGTGACGCGCAGAAGCTGGATCGGCGTGGTGAGGTCGTCGGGGGCGGGCAAAGCGTACACACCAGACGGTAGAAAACCGCGGTGACGAAACGGGTGTGCTCTTGCAACCGGACTGTGACGTCGCGTGCAGTGATCGCACCGTCGATGTTTCCAGAACGTTTCGTGAGGTCCCGACGGCCGCCATACGCACTGCGTAATGTGCTTACAACGACACGACTTCGGTCATGCCGCTACGGGTGAGTTTCTGCGCACGTGCGTGACTCATGTCGGGTTGGCTGGGTTCGGAAACGAACAACGAGTCGTGTCGACAGTCGATTTCGGACCGAGCGCAGCCGCTCAGTTCGCGGCGCCCTTGGTGGGCGTCGCCGTCGTTGCGAAGGCGCCGGTCTTGTCGGGCGAGCGCGCATAGCTCGAGCCGGGGGGCGCGGCGCCCGCCGGCCAGTCCACGCCGTCGGACAGGCGCTGATCCGCGATCCGGTAGACCCAGACGTCCTCGTCACCGCCGAGCGAGAAGCCCGAGATCACCGTGCTGACGTCCTGCGCGTAGTACGCGCCCGGCGCGAGCATCATCGTCGGGAATGGCTTCATCATGACGAAGTCGTTCGCCGTGTCGACGTACGCGAACGTATCGAGCTGCACCGGCGCGTTCGTCACGTTCACGATCTCGATCCAGTCGGGCGTCTCACCGGGCGCCACCTCGTTGATGACGAGGATCTTCAACGGCGCGGTCGGATCGGCCGCGAGGTTGAGCGTGCCCTTGGTCGGCATCGCTGTGGTCGCGAAGGCGCCGGTGGTGTCGGGGAGCCGCGCGTAGGTCGAGCCGGCGAGTGCCACGCCGTCGTCCCAGTCGAGCCCGTCGGAGAGCCGCTGATCGGCGATCCGGTAGACCCAGATCGCCTCGTCTGAGCCGAGCTTGAAGCCGGAGACGATGTCGTCCACGTCCTGCGCGAACCGCGCAGCCGGCGCGAGCTCCAGCGCGGAGAACGGCTTGCACTTCGCGAGGTCACCGGCCGTATCGACGTAGCAGTAGTCCGCAAGCTGCACCGGAGCGCCCGAGACGTTGACGATCTCGAACCAGTCCGGCGTCTCCCCCGGCGCAACCTCGTTGATCAAGAGGATGCCGAGCGGAGGGCCAGCATCGACGGTGCTGGCATCGACGACGCCGGCGGGCGCGTCGGGGGTAGGGGTGGCGGCATTGCTGCACGCAGCGAGCACGAAGCACAGAGCGGAGAACGAACGCATGAGGGACTCCTTAGTCGAGGACAACTGATGAAACGGCGGAGAGGATCAGCATCGCGACGGTGGCATCGCCAGCATCGGCGCCGGGCAGCGGCATCCCCGAGCCCGAGGAAGTGATGCGATCGACTGCGAGCCAGAGCCGCAGGTGACCACCGGTGCGGTCGCACCATGGCTGGACCGCGAGTGCACCGCCGAAGGTGGAGAGCCGACCGCCCGCCGAGAACCCGAGCGATGCCGCACGAGCGGCGACGAACACGTTCGTCACCACGCGGCCCTCGGCCCAGCCACCGAGGACGATGCCTTCGGCGTCACCGCGGTCACCGATCCCCCACGCCTTGACTGCCTCGGCTCCGCCGCGGACCCACGGCGTGACGACCGTGGCGCCACCGCCAGCGCGACGATCACGAACGCGCGCCACTCCGACCGAGCCATCACGAACCACCGCGGCGAAACTGACGCGCACGTCCTTCGTGGCGAGGCCCACAACCTCGACGACGGCGGTCGTGGTCTTGCCGGTGTTTCGCTCGGGATAGCGCTGTCCCTCGCCGTTGCCAATGGCGACGGACAGGCGTGCCGGGCCAACCGTTCCGCGAACGAGCGCGGCGAGGTCGCTGGGCGGCCAGCCAAGCAAGCGCTCGGTGCCGGTACGTGACAGCGGCTTGAGCGTGTAGCCGTCCTCGAGCGCGCGAATCCAGGGATCGGGAACAAAGCCAAGCGAGCCATCGAGCGCGACCGGACCCAGCGTCGCGCGGGCCATCACCCGGGCGTACCTGATGCGGACGACCATCGAGTCGCCATCGATACCGAGGGCTCCACCGTCGACCGCGGAGCGGATCGCTTCGAGCCGAAGCTCTGCAGCTCCGTGCGCGCCCAGCGCCAGCCGAGCGCCGAGCTCACCGCGGTCGAGCCGCACCTCCGAGAGGTTGGTGCCGGGCTTACTTGCATGGCGGGCATGCGACGTCAGCTCGAGATCCAGCGCGAAGCGCGCCATCGACCACGGTGTGAACGCAGGCGGCGGCGCGGCGGGATCGGGCGCAGGAGCCGCTGGAACCGCGAAGGGGATGGCTTCGGGCCGCGGCGCCACCGGCGCCTCTGGAGACCGGGGCGCAGGCTCGACGGGGACATCATCGGACACGGGCTGTGCGGAGGCAGTCCTTGCCACGACGACGGCTGTCATGAACACGGCGAGCTTCTTCACGGCGCGACCTCGAAGACGATCAGGGAGAATAGATCGCGGTCTCGCATCAACGCGTGATCTGCGATCACGACCGCGGCGTCCGCGATCGCGAGCTGGGTGATCTCGTCCGCGAACTGTGGCTCGCGGCCACCGAGTAGAGGCGCGATCACGGTCGCGCCGAGGACGCCATCCTCCGTCACCGCCTGCGCGTGAGCACGGGCGAGGAGCTGTCCGTAGACCTCGGCGAGATCGGCGAGCTGGGCGCGCTCCGCCGTGCTGCCGAGGGAGAGAGCAGTCAGATCTTCGCGATTGATGCCTCGCTGGTACGCTTCACGGTCGCGAATCTTCAAGCTGAGTGCGCCGACGAGCGCATGGCCGAGCAGTGGGTCGGCATCAGTGCGTGCCTGAAGCCTGCGCTGCGTCTCGACGGACCGTGCGGCCGGCGAGCGCCACTCTGCGGCCCCGTACCTCGGCACGCCCCGGATGATCAGCCCTTCGCGGATCTCCTTGAGCTCGACCAGGATGTCGTCGTCGAGCGCGACC
>JAYUYE010000844.1:0-3240 GCA_043752985.1 Myxococcales bacterium | reverse complement strand
GCAGCGCCACGCCCAGTCCGGTGCGTGCGGCGGTGACCTGGCTTTGAAAGTGGCTGGTTCGCAGCACCGGGTGCGCCGTGACATGCGCATCGAGCCAGCGCTGTTCGCCGAGGTGCGCCAGATCGGCGCCCCAGGCGATCCAACGCGCGGCATCGAGATCGCGAAGCGGACCGAGCTCGCGCGCGTAGCTGCGGCTCGTCATCGGAGATGAGCGGACCTTCGCGACCTGGACCATGACCAGGTCTCCACCCGTCGGGCGTACCGTGCGGAGAGCGAGGTCCGCCTCGCCGCGCGTCAGATCGAGGAGCGCCACGCGCGCGTCGAGCTCGACTCTGATTCGTGGGTGCGCGGCGTGCAGCTCGGCAAGCATGGGAGCCACGAAGGCATCGGCGATGCCGGGAGGCGCGGCAATCCTCACCACGCCCTCGGCTTCGGACTCGATCGACCCAGCCGCCCTCGCCAGCCCGTGCATCGCCGCCTCCATCGCCTCCGCTGCGGGCAGCAATTGCTCCGCCGCCGCCGTGGGAACGAGGCCTTGCCGGGACCGCTCGAACAAGGTCAAGCCAAGATCCTCCTCGAGCTTGGCGAGCCGACGGCTCACCGTCGACGTGTCGATGGCGAGCCGGGCGCCGGCCGCGCCGAGCTGACCGGAACGTGCGCACGCGAGGAAGATGCGAATCTGGTCCCACTCCACGTGCTCGAACCTTGCGGCTGGTTTGCGTTTTTGCAAAGACACCTTGAAATTTTGGGTCTTTCTTTGCGTTCGTGCAAGGACCAAGATGTCCTCATGAGCTCCACCTCCGCCCCTTCCTTCCACGTAGTCCTCGGCGCTGGACAGATCGGCACTCAGCTCGCCGCCCGGCTCGCGGATCCCGCGCGCGGTGGCGAGCGACGCCGCGTCCGCCTCGTTCGTCGCGGCACGATCACGGATCTACCGACCGGTGTGGAGGCAGTCGCGGCCGACCTCGCGGATCCCGTCCAGGCCGCACGGGCGATGGAGGGCGCCACGGTCGCGTACCACTGCGTCAGCCCGCCCTACGAGCTGTGGGCCACGCAGTTGTTGAAACTGACCGAGGGCATCATCGCGGGGGCTCGCGAGGCCAAGGTCGAGCGGTTGGTCGTGCTCGATAATCTGTACGGCTACCGCGACACCGCGCGCATGAACGAGGACACCCCGCTGGCCCCGGAGTCCAGGAAGGGCGAGATCCGGATGCGAGCAGCGGAGCGATTGCTGGCCGCAGAGCTACCGGTGGTGATCGGGCGGGCGAGTGACTTCTTTGGTCCGTTCACGCCAACTGCGCACTTCGGAGAGCGGTTCTACCGGCGCGTGTTCGCCGGAAAGCCTGGCGAGTGCATCGGAGATCCGGACATGTTGCACAGCTACTCCTACAGCCCTGACGTCGCGGACGGGCTTGCCACCCTTGGACTCCACGAGCGCGCGCTCGAGCGCACGCTATGGATGCTGCCGGTCCAACCCGCCGAGTCCATGCGCGCTCTGGCGCAGCGGCTCGGCGCGGCGCTGTCGCGCGAGGTGCGGGTGACGCGCGTCCCCAAGCTCGTGATGCGAATGATCGGCTTGTTCGCCAAGCCGATGGCCGAGCTCGTCGAGATGACCTATCAGTGGGAGCGTCCGTTCATCGTCGACGATGCCCGGTTTCGGGCCGCGTTCGGGGCGGCACCCACCTCGTGGGACGATGCCGCGGCGGCCACGGCGCAATGGGCACTCGCCACCTACGGCGACGCTGCCCGCCGCGCGGCATGATCGGAGCGACGCTCGAGCTCTGCCTTCATTTCGATGCGACGCGACCGGTTCGTCTGGTGTGACTCTCATGCTGATCACGCCGCGAGCCGTACTGACTTTCGTAGCGGTCGCAGCGTGAGCGCCATGGCGTCGCCCCATCGGTCACTCCTTCAGCGATCTGCGGCCGCGATTGCGTGACGCCAGCGGGTGTCGGCAACAAAAACCGATGATGCGCGTGCATTGTCAGCGTGGCGACGACGTCGATGAGCACGCGTTCCTTGCGAAAGACGCCGAGGACCGCGGTTTCACCCGGTTCAAGCGGCGCATCGAGGACCGCTGTCAGCTCCGCTTCCTTGCTGGTTCACAGGGGCGCCTCGTACCTCCATTCCTCGACCTCGATGTCACATAGCGTGCTCTCTGCCTCGGACCGCGCAGGCCGAGAGGTCTGAAGTCCATCCACTATGTAGGGCGATGTCGTTCCCATGACGGCGCTCATCGGCGGCGCTGGTCGCCAAGAATGTTCCGCGCGCCCGGCAAGCGATTGCTCCCTGTCAACAATCTGCCGGGTCGACGACAGGTCGATCACGGCTGCGATAGTTTTTCGACGTGGACTGCGGGTCACCGTTCAAAGCCGGCGCCGGTCTCGCGGCACGGTGTTTGATAGAGCGAGCACGATGCGCCTAGCCATGCTCGTCCTGCTCGCGGGTTCGACCGCGTCCGCTGACCCCGGGGATTACCGGGTCGGTATTGCGGGTACCCTGGTTGAGCAGCATTCGAACCTGGCCACCGACGTCTCGCGGACGCCTGGGCTGGGCGTGGTCCTCGACTGGGCGAAGATGCGGTCGGAGCATTTTGCACTCGGCGCGCATGTTGGTTGGAGCTCGAGCTTCAACCGCGCCAATCTGTTCGGAGCCGAGGAGACGACGTTCCAGCAGCTGTTCGAGGCGCACATGCTGCTTGAGTGGCGCGCTGGCCCGGCGGTGATCGGCGGCAGCTTCGGGCTGGGCGTGCTCGATGCGCGCGGAAGTTACTCGGACATGAACGGTGACCCGGACCACACCGACTTCGCCTTCGGCGTTCGCGCCCATGTCGCGTACACAGTCGGATCGATTGACAGCTGCGCGTTCGCGGTCACCGGCAGCGCGAGCCTGTTCTCGTTGCTCCACGCGAGCGGGGTATGCGGCGGCGAGCTGTCGTGTGCAGATCAGGCGACCGCGCTCTCGCTCGGCGTTGCGTTCAGCCCCCGCTGATCACGGCATCAGCATGGTACGCGGGTCACGTGCGCGGGTGGCCTTCACGCGCAGCACGTGCGAGGACGTGGTCTGCATGCTGGTTGAGCGATGGCGAACGCCATGAAGACACACCGGAAAGTTCAGCGCGACGATTTCTCCGGTGGGTCTTCATGACTGTGCGAACAGGCGGGTCACCGCAGCGAGAACGGGGCCAGAAAACCGCCCGCGAACCGTCACGGCAGAACGCACGAATGGGATCAGTCAACG
>JAYUYE010000843.1:0-8012 GCA_043752985.1 Myxococcales bacterium | reverse complement strand
GGCCCGGCGCGGGCGGTGGGGAAGGGACGCACGCCTCGATCGCAGACGTCCGCCGCGCGTGTGCACCCGACGGCGTCCGTGCCTCGACGACGATCGTGTGTCCGCCAGCCGCCAGCGCGGGGAGCTCGGCCCGCCAGAGCCAGCCACCGGCATAGCGCAGCGTTAGCTCCGAGCCACAGTCGAGGTAGGCGGTGACCTGCGCGGAGCCAGCATCGAGCTCGGCCGCGATCAACAGCTCGCCGCCCGCGAGCGGTGCGCACTGGCCGCGACCGGGTGATGCGATCTCGAGGTAGGGCTCGTCGACCACGGTGCGGTGGTACGAGCTCAGTGCACCGCCTTCGAGGGTGACGACGCGATACCCGGCCGGCGTGTAGTCGAGCCCGCCCATCATCAGCGGTTCGGTCGTGATCTCGACGAGTCCGCCATGGTCGAGCACGCGGTTCGAGTGCGTGTGGCCCGTCATCAGGTAGTCGACACCGAGCTGGTCGAGGACGCCGATCACCTGCGGCGTCGGTGGAGCGTGCGTCAGCGCGACGATCGTCATGTCCGCATCCACGCGCTTCAGCTCGTCGCCCAGGTAGCGAGCAATATCGAGCTCGGTCATCGCCATGTTCCACACGACGAAGTGAACGCGGCCGATGTCGAAGCTGTAATTGTCAGGCCCGTAGCGTGCGCGCCACATCACGCCGCCGTCGTACCAGTCGTGGTTTCCGGGGACCGGGATGTACGGAACGGTGAGGCCGCGCAGCGCAGCGTCGACGAGATCGAACTGCTCCGGCTGGTTGCCCTGGGTGATGTCGCCGAGGATCGTGAAGAACGCGGGCGGTGGGTCGAGCGCAGTGGCATCGGCGGCGACGCCTTCGAGGTCCGCGAAGAACGGTTGCCACCCTGCGACGTGCGAGTCCGCGGTGACCACGAACGTCAGCGGAGCGCGGTCGCGCGGCGGCAGCGGACGCAGCCCGATATCGAGGCGCTCCTTGCCATCGACGCGGGTCCACACGGGGCCGGGGACATACCCGTCGGGGACGCGGACCCAGACAATTCCCTTGTCGGGGACGTGCAACGTGAACGTGCCCGTCGCCGAGGTCTCCACGAACTGCGACGTCTCGAACGCGACGACCACACCCGCCACGGCGGTCTCGCCGGGGGACGGCAGCCCGTTACCGTCGGTGTCCGCGAACACGAGCCCTTCCACGGGCCGCGCGTGGGCGACCGCGCTGGTCAGCGCGATCAGGACCATCGCGGGCAGGCGCACCGCGTGAGCATAACGCCGACTGGTCGCGAACACGCGGCTCGACTAGGATCAGTTCCCAGATGCTGTTTCGCGCCGGTGGCCGCCTGCTTGCGATCGCGCGGTGGTGCGCCGCGAGCTGGCCGGCGGCATGCGCAGGGGTTCTCGCAGCGGGCGTGATCGAAGCCACGGCGATGAGCTCCGCGTACGAGACCGCGGCGGGCATCGGATACATCGTCCTGTTCACGCTGCCCATCGTGTTCCTGCTATCGCTGCTGATCCGCGCGGTCTGGCTCGCGTGGAGTCCGGCGCGGCTCGCCGAGGATCTCGTCGATCCCGAACGCGGCGCTCCGATGCTCGCGGGCTGGCTGCTCGCGCTGTGGGTCGGCACACTCGTGCTCGGGTTCGCGACGTTCGCTAGCACGCGGCTGCTCGCGCGCTGGACTGACTTTCGCCCGATGTTCGTCGGGTTCGTGCAGCCGGTGTTCAGCGTCGCGAGCGCGCTCGTGGTGATCGCGTGCTCGCGCCCGGCCGCGCTCGGCTTCGCGCGACTCGCTGCTGCAATGGATCAGCGGTGGCGTGCAGGGGGCCGCGCGACCCTGCTGCGCCCGGCGCGCGTGATCGGCGCCATCGCGGTTCTCGCCATCGTCACGCTCGCGATCATCTGGGCATGGGTCAACCCGCAGCTCGGTCACCTCGATACATCGCCGGGGCGAGGCCCGGTGGTCGGTCTCGTGGCCGCGCTCGCGACGCACAGGTTCTTGCGCCACCGTCGCTGGGTCGCGGTCATCGTCACCGCACTGGTCACGGTGTTCATCGCGTTCGCGGTGTACACGTCGCGCACGCGGCCGACGGTGACGCTCGCGGTCTGGGGCGAGATGCCGGTGGCTGGCCTGCTGATCGATGTCGTGTTCGATCTCGATGCGATCCGCGACGGCATCTCCCTTGACGCGTTTCGCCCGACCGCACAGCCGGGCCAGACGCACCCGGATCTGATCCTGATCACGATCGACACCGTGCGCGCGGATCGCACCCCTCCGTACGGCGGTCCGGCGGAGATGCCGTTCTTCGCGAAGCTCGCCGAGCGCGGTGCGGTGTTCGACTGGGCGTTCGCGCCGAGCAACGTCACGCGGCGCTCGATCCCCGCGATGATGACCGGCATCCAACCCAACCGCGTGCGTGGACGTGTGATCGGCTGGGCTCTGCGGATCGATCCGCGTCACGTCATGGTGGCGGAGCGACTCCGCGCCGGTGGCTACGAGACTGCCGGGTTCATGTGCTGCGAGGGCTTCTGGGGCGAGAAGGCGCGCACCGGGCTGTCGCGTGGGCTCGAGCACCTCGAGATCGAGCGCAGCGGCGCGAAGCTCGCCGAGCGCGCGCGTGCGTGGATCGAAGCGCGCGAGAAGCGACCAGGCAAGAAGCCGTTGTTCCTGTGGATGCACGTCCTCGAGCCGCACAACTGGAGCGGTGGTGGCTCCGAGCCAGCAGACCTCGAGTTGCGACGGAAGATGTACGACCGCTCGCTGACCGCTTCCGACAAGATGGTCGCCGAGCTGCTCGCGGCCTTCGCGAGCCGCACGCCCGAGATGGCGCCGCTCGTCGTGATCACCGCGGACCACGGCGAGGCACTCGGCGATCACAACGAGCCCAACCACTCCACCGACCTCTACAACTCGCAGATCCGCGTCCCGTTCGTCGTCGTCGGGCCCGGCATCCGCACCGGCCACCTGATCGAGACGGTCAGCTTGATCGATCTATCGCCCACGCTCGTCGAGCTCGCCGGCTTCATTCCCCCTGTCACCGATGGCAGATCGCTCGCGCCGCTGTTGCAGAGCAAGCGCAACGCCGACGATCGGCTCGGCATCGCGTACGCGGCGATGATCCGCGACCGCTCGAATCCCGGCGGCGTGACCGCGATCGTCAGTGGAGCGTGGAAGCTGATCTCCAAGGCCGGGAAGCTCGAGCTCTACAACATCAAGGCGGATCCGAACGAGCTCGCTGATCTCGTTGCTCGGGAACCCGCGAAGGTCCAGGAGCTCCGGGAGCTGCTCGACGCACGCGAGAACCTGGCGCGCTCTCCGTTCGAGGACTGACAGCGTGCGCCGGATGAGACGGGTCTCTCCCCGGTGCCCCCGATCCCGGTGCCCTGACCTTGCATCCATGACCCCATCCGCGGCATCCAGGTCTCATGGAGCGGCGCCCCCACGTGGTGATCATCGGCGGCGGGTTCGGCGGCCTGTCCGCGGCGCGCGCGCTGGCGAAGGCTCCCGTCAACGTCACGCTCGTCGACCGGCGCAATCACCACCTGTTTCAGCCGCTCCTCTACCAGGTCGCGACCGCCGCACTCAATCCGAGTGACATCGCGTACCCGATCCGCGGCGTGCTCGCGGCGCAGAAGAACGTGCGCGTTCTCCTCGCCGACGCCCTCGCGATCGATGTCGACGCGCGCCATGTCGTCCTCGACGACGGCGCGCTCGACTACGACTTTCTCGTCGTCGCGACCGGAGCCACGCACTCGTACTTCGGCAAGGACTGGTCAAAGCTCGCGCCCGGTCTCAAGTCGATCGAGGACGCGCTCGAGATTCGTCGCCGCGTATTCCTCGCGTACGAGGCCGCCGAGCGCGAGTCGGATCCGGTCGCGCAGCGCGAGTGGCTGACGTTCGCCGTGGTCGGCGGTGGACCGACCGGCGTCGAGCTCGCCGGTGCGCTCGGCGAGATCGGACTCCACACGCTCGCGAACGACTTCCGCAGCATCGATTCCACGCAAGTTCGCGTCCTCTTGTTCGAGGGCCAGGACCGCGTCCTCGGCACCTATCCCGCGAAGCTCGGCGCCGCCGCGAAGAAGTCGCTCGAGAAGCGCCACGTCGAGGTCCGGCTGCAGACCCTGGTCACCGCGATCGACGACCGCGGCGTCACGGTGAACCATGCAAACACCGAGGAGCGGATCCGCACGCGCACGGTGCTGTGGGCCGCGGGCGTGCAGGCGTCAGCCCTCGCGGTGAGCCTCGGTGCACCGCGCGATCGTGCCGGCCGCGTCGAGGTCAACCCGGACCTCTCGATCCCCGGTCACCCCGAGGTCTTCGTGGTCGGCGACCTCGCGAAGACGCTCAACTCCGACGGTACGCAGGTCCCGGGCGTCGCGCAGGGCGCGCTGCAGGGCGGCAAGCACGCCGCGAAGCTGATCATCGACGAGGTCCGCGGCAAGCCGGCCTCGCCGCGCAAGGCGTTCCGCTATCACGACAAGGGCAACATGGCGACGATCGGCCGCGCTTCCGCGGTCGTCGCGACCAAGCGCGTCGCGATCCACGGGCTGGTCGCGTGGCTGATGTGGTGGGCGGTCCATGTCATGTTCCTCGTCGGCTTCCGCAACCGCGTCTTCGTCATGCTGAGCTGGGCGTGGTCATGGCTGACCTTCACGCGCGGCGCGCGGCTGATCACCGGCGATCACGGGCCGCTTCCCGAGATCCGCACGATCGGTCGCGACGGCACCGTCTTGCTGCCGCCAACAGCAGGGGCAGTCTCCCTCGATGCCGAACAGCAGCACTCCGCCTAGTTGAGGCGCTCGACGTGGTTGTAGTCGCGGTCCTCGGGCACCTCGATCGTGACCGTGCGTTCGACGTTCAGCACCGGGTTCGAGAACTGGATCCGATGCTTGCCCGGCGCGAGCTGCAACGTCTTGATGGTCTCGTACTGCGTCGCATCCGAGTCGACCGTGAAGTAGGCCCAAGGCGTCGCGTTGATCGTCACCTTGCGTAGTGTCACCGCGGGCTTGTCGGGGAGCTTGGGCGTCGGTGCGGTCATCTTGATCACCGCCGCAGCGCGCGCGGGACTTGCGTCGACCACGGCGTCGACCACGGCGTCGATCGGGGCGTCGAGGTCGACGGGGGGCGTATCGAACGGTGCGTCAGGGCGTGCCGCATCGAGTGCAGGCGCCTGGGCGACGACGACCGGTGGCTGCTCGACCTCGGGGGCACCGCGGAGCTTCAGCAAGCTGATCGTCCCCAGCGCGACGATCGCGAGCACGACGGGCGCGAGCCAGCGTGAGGTGCGGCGGCCCATCGGAGCAGTCGTCGCCACCGCATCCGTCGAGGGCTGGCTCGCGACCTCGGTCGCGGCGAATGCCTCCTGCGTCGGTAGGCGGTTCCTCGGGGGAGGAAGGGGTTCGTCGTCGCCTGCGGTCGCGAGGAGCGAGCGCTGGGTTCCGGTGCCGACCACGTCGAGCGGACCGTCGTCGAGGAAGCTGACGAGGTGCTCGCCGGCGACCTCGCCATCGATGCCGCGATCATCGCGGTCACCGACCCAGAGATCGGCGAGCCAGGACGCGAGACCGCGGGCGGGTGCCTCGCTCTTGTTCGCCGCGCGCTCGGCGAGCATGAAGTCGTCGAGCTCCGACAGCATCGAACGCGCGTCGGGGAATCGATCGTCGGGGCGCACCGAGGTCGCGCGGTCGACGATGGCGACGATCGCCGGCGGGATCCCCGGGCGCCACGGTGCGAGAGCACCGCTCATCGCCGCCTCGATCATCGGGCCACGCTCGGTTTGCGGTCGGGGCCGCTCGGCGGTGAGCATCTCGCGCAGGACGAGGCCCACGGCGTAGATGTCCGAGCGCGCGTCGATCGGCTCGCCGCGCGCCTGCTCGGGAGCCATGTACGCGGGGGTTCCGACGAGCTTCGTCGTGGCGTCACCGGCGAGCGCGGCGATGCCGAAGTCGGTCAGCTTGACCTCTCCCGACCACGACAGGAGGACGTTGCGCGGCGTGACGTCGCGATGAACGATGCCGAGCGGCGTGCCCTCGGGCGACTTGCGGTGGTGCGCGTAGTCGAGCGCCTGGCAGCACTCCGATGCGACGAATGCCGCGAGCAGCGGCGGCATCGGGCGCGCGGCGCGCTCCAGCGAGGTGCCGAGGTCCTTGCCCTCGACGCGCTCCATCGCGAGGAACACCTGGTCGTCGATCCGGCCGAAGTCGAAGACGGGAACGATGTTCTGGTGCGCGAGGCTCATGGACAGGCGTGCTTCGCGCACGAACAGGTCGAGGAAGCGAACGTCGCTCGCGAACGCGGCGCGGATGCGCTTCACCACCAACCACTTCTCCACGCCGGCCGAGCGCCGCCGCGCGAGATACACCTCCGCCATCCCGCCACGCGCGAGGGGGCGAAGGAGCTCGTAGCGGCCGAGCGCACGGCTCATCGCCACGAGTATACCGTGGCGGACCGCACGGGCAGCGGTGGGTTTGGTTGACCCCCGACCCGGGCCGGCCGAAACTCCTGCCTGGTGCGTGCGTTGCCTCTCCTGCTCGGTGTCGTGGCCCTCGCCGCGTCCGAAGCGGAGGCGCGTCCCGCCGCCGACCTCGTGATCGTATGGGCGCCCGGCGCGCAGGTCGAGCCGGTCGCCGCCGTGGCCCGCGACGCGGGTGCCGCCGTGATCGATCGATCGCCGGCTCCGCGTGCGCGCGCCGATACCGCGGCCGTGGTCAGGCGCGGCATTGCCGCCTACGACGCGCTGCAGATCGCCGATGCAATCAAGCTGCTCGATGACGCGCGCGCGGCCGCGGACCGCAGCGGAGGGGACGGTCTGTCGCAGGCCGAGCTCTCGGACTTGTTCCTCTATCGCGCGCTCGTCAAGACGCAGCAGGGCGACGCGACCGCCGCGTGGGAGGAGCTGACGAGCTCGGTGATCATTGCGCCGACGCGCGTGCTCGACCCTGCTCGGTTCCCACCGCGCGTCGCCGCGGAGATCGAGCGCGCGCGGGTTGCAGTCGCGGGACGCGGCACGGCGACACTCACGATCGATGCGCCGCCTGGCTGCGCCGTCACGATCGACGGTGTCGACGCCGGCAAGACGCCAGCGCCGCGGATCATCGGACCGCACTGGGTCAACGTCGCATGCGCGGACCGAGCACCGTGGGGTGTTCGCCTCGAGATCACGACGGACGTCACCGTGCCCGCGCGCAACGTGCCTATCGCCGCACCGACCCCCGACGAGATGCTGATCCAGGCGCGGACGGCAGGCGCGCAGGCGTTCGTCTCCGTCGAGGTCGTCGATCGGATCGGAACCGCGCGGCTGGTCGGCGCCGACGGCCGTGAACGCGACCGCAGGACCGTCGCGATCACCAGCACGCTCGCGCCGCTTGCCGCCGCGGTGAACCAGCTGCTCGCTCCGCCGCGGCTCGTCGAGACGCGCTGGTACCAGTCGAAGTGGGTGTGGGCCGCGGGCGCTGCCGTGATCGCCGCCGCGATCCTCGTACCGATCACCGCCGCCTCCGCGGGCGACGACACGCCTCGCAACTTCGACCTCACGTTCGGTGGAGTGCCGAGCACGTGGTGAACACGCGGGCGGCACTCGCGCTCGTGCTCGCGGGCGGTTGCACCGCCGAGGTCATGACCATCGCGCCGGTGATCGACACCGCGATCGAAGATGCGGATGCCGATGGGTTCAGCGGAATTGACCGCATCGTGATCTTGGTCGCGCATGCGGGCGCCGGGGAGGATGTGAACGTTGCTTCTGGCACATTCGAGCGCGGTGAGCCGCTGGAGATCGAAGGTGTCCTGTTCGGCGATGACCTCGTGATCCACATCGCTGGCTTCGATGGCGATACGCAGGTCGCGTATGGCAGGAGCTGCGCATTCAAGGTCGACCCCGACGAGGTGCCGGTCTCGCCTCACGTGTTCTTCTCGCGCACCCAGAAGTTCGCCACCACGAACCTCGCGGTCGCCAGCCGTGACGGCGGCGGCGGCATCTCGTTCCTCGGCAGTGGCCTGTTCCTTGGCGGCACGCTGCCCGA